>CAMCTH010000524.1 GCA_945877965.1 Planctomicrobium piriforme
CCCCAACGCCTATGACTCGCCGCCCCCCCCAGCAACTTCGCGACGACGCTTTGCGCATCTGGCAGGCCGGCGTCGCGGCGGTCGACTCGACGCGTCTGGTCGCGCAAACCTTGCAGGTCGCGGGGAACGTGCTGACGATCGGCGACGACGAATTATCGCTCGACGCCATTCGGCGGATCGTCGTCGTTGGCGCGGGCAAAGCGGGGGCTGGGATGGCGGCCGGCGTCGAAGCCGCGCTCGGCGAGGAGTTGTGCGAAGCGAAGCAACTGACCGGGTGGGTGAACGTGCCGGAAGATTGCGTCCGCACGTTGCGGCGGATCACGTTGCACGGCGCGCGACCCGCCGGCAAGAACGAGCCGACGCAGGCCGGCGTCGACGGGGCTGCCCGGATCTTGCAACTCGTCGAATCGGCCAGACCCGACGATCTGGTCCTCTGCCTGATCTCCGGCGGCGGCAGCGCATTACTTCCCGCCCCGGTTGAGGGCATCACACTCGCCGACAAGCAAGCGGTCACCAAGTTCTTAAGCGGGACCGGCGCGAACATCGCCGAACTCAACACGGTCCGCAAGGCGCTGAGCCGGATCAAAGGGAACGGCCTCGCCCGCTCGTGCCGCGCAGGCCGACTGGCGACGCTCATCATCAGCGACGTCCTCGGCGATCCGCTCGACGTCATCGCCTCGGGCCCGACCGTGCCGAACACGACCACCGCCGCCGACGCCTTGCAGGTGCTCGAACGTTTCGGCGCGAAGCAAGCCGGCATCGCGCCGCAAGTGTTCGACGTGCTGACGAAGCAGCGCGACGACAAGGCGCAGGCCGCCGCGTCGTCGAGTCGCTGCGTCGTCACGAATCTCGTCATCGGCAACAACGCGACGGCCGTCGATGCCGCGGGACTCGAAGCCGAGCGACTCGGCTACTCGCACGCGATGGACGCCGCGACGAAGCTTGAAGGGGCGGCCGATCAAATCGGCCGGCATTTGGCCGAGATGGCGGTCCGCATGCGTTCGCAGGCCGGGCCCGATTGCCTGATCACCGGTGGCGAACCGACCGTCACGCTTGCTCCCGAACAGCGGCGCGGACGCGGGGGCCGCAATCAGCAACTCGTGCTCGCCGCAGCTGAGCGATTGCTCGAACTTGACGCCAAGGACGGGATCGTCGTTCTCTCCGGCGGGACCGACGGCGAAGACGGCCCGACCGACGCGGCCGGCGCCATCGCCGACGGCGACTTGCTCCATCAAGCGGCGAATCAGAAGATCGCCGTCACCGACGCCCTCGCGCGCAACGATGCCTACACGTACTTCGACGCTCGCCAAGGCCTGATCCGCACCGGCCCGACGCACACGAATGTCTGCGACATCCGCGTCGCGGTAGTCGATCGAATCGAAACGGATCGCGAAAATCGCTAGCTTGCGTTCAGTGAACGACGGGCGTTAAACAGTCGTCGGCACCGCGATCGCAGGCAACGTCGCCCGTTGCCGCAAACAGGCTTGCATCAAGGGCCCGGCGAAGAGCGACGTGACGATCGCCATGATGACCAAGGAGACGTAGGTCGGCTGGTCAATCACGCCCTTGTCTCGGCCGAGATTGGCGAGAATGATGCCGATCGCGCCACGGGCATTCATGCCGCACCCGACGGCCCAACTGGTCGGACGATCCAAACCGCCGAGTCGCGCCCCGGCATACGCTGCGGGAATCTTGCTCACCGTGGCGACGAACAGAATCGTCAACGCCAGCGGCAGCGAGAAGTGGGCGACGAAGTCGGTCGTCAGCCCGAGCGAGACAAAGTAAATGGGGACGAAAAAACTCTGCGAGAATTGCCGCAGCGATTCGTACGCTTCGTCGTGACTGTCTTCCTCGCGCGGTGCCAAGGCGATGCCGAACAAGAACGGGCCGAGAAACGCATGAATCTCCAACCACTCGGCCGCCGCGGCTGAAAGCAGGATGCCGACGGCGACGACTCCGAGTCGCCCCGCAACAAGCTGGGGCCGCAGCCGACGTCTTCGCGAAAGCCAGCGGCTTACTAGCGCGCCGATCGCCAAGGTCGCCCCAAACAACACCGCAACGCCGAGCAAACCGACGCCAAGCGACGGCGAAGCTGCAGTCGTCGCGTCGAGTGAATCTCCCTTCAGCACGGCGATCTGTTCGAAGACGACGAACAAGAGCGTCCAACTTACTAAATCGTCGACGACGGTCGCCGAGAGGATGATCGCGCCGAGCTTGTCTTTCAGCAGGCCGAGATCGAGCAAAATGCGCGCGAGCACGGGATTCGCCGAGTTCGCCAGCGCCGCACCGATGAACAGCGCTAACGGAAAGCGAAACGCGTCGTCGACTGGAAACAGCTGCGGCAAGGCGTAGACCGTCGCGATGCCGACGGCGAGCGGCACCAGTGTGCCGATCAGGCCAATGAAGATCGCCGCCAGGCCGTGCTTGCGAATCCCGCGGGCGTTAATCTCCAACCCGACCGTGAACATGAAAAACAGCATGCCGAGCTTAACGACGCCGTTGCGCAGCGAGGCCGATGCCCCTTCGGCGGGAAGCAGATACTGCTGCCACGCGGGAGCGAGTGCGCCAAACAACGTCGGCCCCAGCAACACGCCGCCGATCATTTCGCCGACGACCGCCGGTTGCCGCAACTTGCGCGCGATCGCGCCGCCGAGGAGCCCGCAGGCGAGCATCAGCGACAACTGCACGGCGAAGGCAATGAACGGCGAGGCGTGCATCGTGGACTTACTCGCTCGGCGGGGCCGTCGCCGCCGCGGCGGCCGCTTCCATTTCGGCTCGCAGTTCGTTCATCGGTGCGATCACGTCATCGACCTTGTCGGTAAACAGATCGCCGATCAGCAAGTCGGTGAGGTGTCCTTTCAAGTGCGGATTGCGCTTCACGAAGCGACCGAAGCTGAAGCCGTCGTAGAATTCGCAGACGAGCCGACGCATCCGGTCCATGCCGGCCATGAAGTCCGGGCCCCACGCGCCGAGCGTCGCGGCCGAGGTGTCGCCCGACTTCAATCCGTTGCAAACCGCGTCGGCGGCCAAAGCCCCCGACTTCAGCGCCAGCAACACGCCCGACGAATAGAGCGGGTCCAAGAATCCAAAGGCATCGCCGACCAACACCCAACCGTCGCCCGCCACTTCCTTCGAGCGATAGGAATACTCCTTCGCGGCACGGAACGGTTGAATCCGCTCGGCATTCGCGATCCGCGGCTGCAGGCCGGGGCACTTCGCGACCTCTTCGAAATAGATTTTTTCCAAGTCCTTCGTCTCGCGATTAACGAAGAGATAGTCGTACGGCGCGACGACGCCGACGCTGAGCACGTCGTCGTGTAACGGGATGTACCAGAACCAGCCCTGCTTCCCTTGCGTCTGCATGACGATCGTGGCCCCTTCGTCGCGACCGACGTCGCGATAGGCCCCTTTCCAATACGTCCAGACGGCGGCCTTCTTGAGGACCGGATCCCACTCGCGGAGTCCGAAGCGATCTTGAATGATGCAACTCTGACCGGCCGCATCGACGACGACGTCGGCCCGCACTTCGCGTTCGACGCCGTCTTTGCCGACGATTTTGACGCCGACGGCCTTTTTGCCTTCGAACAGCACGTCGAGCACGCGCGTCTCTTCATGGACGTCGACGCCGTGTTCCCGGGCATTGTCGAGCATCATCTGATCGAACTCTTGCCGATAGACCTGCCACGTCTGCGAGCACTCATGCGGCTTGTTGTCGTAGAAGTAGAAGGGCTCCGAGAGCTTTCCCTTCTCGGTGACGAATTGCACGCTGTGCTTCTTCACGAAGCGGGTGTCGCGCATCTTCGGCAGCATATCGAGCTTGTCGAGCACCCAAAACGTTTCGGGAATCAACGATTCACCGATGTGATAGCGAGGAAACTTTTCGCGTTCGAACAACTGCACCCGGTAACCCTGCTTGGCGATAAGCGTCGCCGTCGTCGTGCCCGAAGGACCGCCGCCGATGACGATGACATGGGGATTGGCCGATTGAATCATGGATGGCTCCAGTGGGCAGAGGGCAATAGGCGGTATGCAGTTTGTACGGAAATCAATCTTTACCAGGCCACGGCTCGGCATCCTCATGCGGCCGGCCGGCTTCACGCAGATCGGTAATCAGCGCTCGCAAGCCTTTCGCGCCGAGATGGCCGAGCTGACGCTCATGGCAATCGCGAACTTCATTCGCCAGGGCGTCGAGCAACGTCAAGCCGTCGGG
>CAMCTH010000525.1 GCA_945877965.1 Planctomicrobium piriforme
CGCGCCCTTCTTTTGCGCACGGACCGTTCCCGGCAGCATGAAGGTCGTGGCTTCGTCGTTGTCCTGCACGGCTGCGGCAAGCCGGTCCCACTCCGCAAAGCCCATCGCTTGCTCCGGCCACGCGCGTCGTCGCCAAACGGCGATCAGCACCTCGCGCACTAAGTGCCGCGGGACCTCGCGAAGTGCACGGCAGTCGAGTTCGCAACTCACGGCGTCCTCGCGGACGACGGCCCGTTCGACGAGCGGCGCGACGAGGCCGGCGATGATCTCGCGGAGCTCGTCGGCCTGCGTCGCAAGGCGTCCGAGGCTTTCGACGAGTTGCGGGTTGTAGTCGCGGGTCAATTGCGGCAGCAGTTCGTGCCGGATGCGGTTCCGCGTGAAGCGAACGTCGGCGTTCGACGCGTCGGTTCGATACGGTAAACCACACGCGTCGACGTACTCGAGCACCTCGCGGCGACGAATCCCGAGCAGCGGCCGGACGAGGCCGATCATGCCGTCGGCGGCGGAGCGGACGCGCGGGATGCCGGCCAGTCCCGCCGGGCCGGTCCCGCGGAGCACGCGTTGCAGCACCGTTTCGGCCTGATCGTCGAGCGTGTGGGCCGTGGCGAGATAACGGAGCCCGAGCCGTGCTGCGGTCGTTTCTAAGTAGCAATATCGTTCATCGCGCGCCGCTGCTTCGAGGCCGTCCCCTTGTTCGCCGGCCAAAGTCGCCGCGTTGCCTTCTCCCACGACGCACGGCACGCCGAGACCCTGCGACGCTTCGACGCAGTGTCGGGCATCGGCGTCGGACTCGGCTCCGCGGAGGCGATGGTTGAAGTGGGCCGCCACGATCGGTTCTCGGGCTGCATCGGTCGCGTCCGATGGACTGCGACGTTGCGCCTGTGTTTTCGCGAGCGCCGCGAGCGCGGCGACGAGGGCCGTACTATCGGCCCCGCCGGAAAAGGCGACCAAGACGCCCGAGTCGAGCCAGCGCTCCGGAGGCCAAGCGACGGCCAGCCGCTGTTCGAACGGCCGGAGATGACCGTCGTAGACCTGCTTCGCGGACGAGTCGGAGTCGGGCATCGTTCGCACTCTCGTCGATCGACCGCCGTTCGCGAGCCCCGGGGGAAACCGGTTGCCTTCGCACGTACGTCTGTTACGATAACGTTACTAAATTGCCCTGCGATCGCACGTCGTCATTCGTCTTTGGGACGAGAGGAGACCGGCGGCCGCGGCGCGAGAAGTGACTGTACTCGGATCATGTAGCAAGAACCAGCCGGTTCGGGAGCTGCGACCGTGCATTTGCTCGTTCTACTTCTGCAGCATTTGCTGGGCGCACTTCTGAACAAGCCGCAACTTCAACCTGAACCGGTCCGTCGGCGCGCTCCCCAAGAGAGCGGCGAGGATCGGACTGGGTGTTACGGCGAGTCGCCCTGTTTAGGTATGCAGTTAACGGCGATCGGTTGGCTGACGGTTCTCTTTGGATCGGCGGCGTTTGCCTTCGTACCGTCTCCGACGGTGCCTTTTGCACTCGCACCGCTTCCCCCTCCGCCGCAATTCTTGTCTCCCTCCCGTCGTACGTTGCCCCTCTCGACCCGACTGCGCACCTAGCGTCGTCGTTGCCGCGCTCGCTTCGTTTCTTTTCGTCCCCGTCGCCGCTCGGCCCGAGCGAGTCGACGCGTCGGACGTCGCCGCGCGTTCGCTCCATCGCATCCGCCCAAAAGCGCAAGGGAGCGTTCCTTGGATAATCCTGCCACGATTGTATTGATCACCGCGCCGTTGGCCGCCGTGCTGACGTTCGTCATCGTCAAGGTGCTCGACAAGCTCCGCCTGACCGACGCCGAAAACAAAGCCAAAGAGATCGTCAACCGGGCCGAGCGCGACATCGAAAGTCGCCGCCGCGAAGCCGAGTTGGTCATCAAAGAAGAAGCCCTTCGCCACAAAGCCGAGGGGGAAAAGGACCTGCACAAGCAGCGGCAAGAGCTGCACGAGCGCGATCGCCTGCTCGACAAACGCCAAGACGCCTTGGAAGAGCAGGCCGACCAGGTTCGCAAGCAAGAGAAGATGGTCGAAGCCAACCAGCGGAAGCTGATGGAGCGGGTCGAAGACACGAACCGCCGGCACGACGAACTCGGCAAGCTGCTCGACTTGCAACGCCAAACGCTGCATCAACTCAGCGGCTTGAGCAAAGAAGAAGCGACGCATCGCCTGCTAGACATGCTCGACCAAGAGCTGACGAACGAAATCGGCGGCCGCATTCACAAGCACGAAAAGCGAATGGCGGAGCTGGCCGAAGAGAAATCGCGCGAAATTCTGATCACCGCGATCCAACGTTACGCGTCGTCGCACACGGCCGAGAGCACGACCAGCACGGTCGACATCCCGAGCGACGACATGAAGGGCCGGATCATCGGCCGCGAAGGTCGCAACATCCGCGCGTTCGAAAAGGCGACCGGCGTCGACGTCATCATCGACGATACGCCGGGCGTCGTGATCGTCAGCTGTTTCGATCCGGTCCGTCGCGAAATCGCCCGGCAAACGCTGTCGCGCCTCATCGCCGACGGTCGGATTCATCCGGCCCGCATCGAAGAAGTGGCGGCCGAAGTGCAGAAGGAATTGGAAACGCATCTCCAACGTCTCGGCGAAGAAGCGTGCGAAGAGGCCGACGTTCACGGCCTGCACGAGAAGATCGTCCACCTGCTCGGCCGCTTGCACTTCCGTACCAGCTACAGTCAGAACGTGCTGCGGCACTCGATCGAAGTAGCATTTCTCACCGGCATGATGGCCGAAGAGTTGGGCCTCGACGGCAAGCTCGCTCGCCGCGCCGGCCTGCTGCACGACATCGGCAAGGCGGCCGATCACGATGCCGAAGGGGGCCACCCCAAGATCGGCGCCGACTTGCTCAAACGTCACGGCGAGAAGCCTGAAGTCGTGCACGCCGCGCTCGGACATCACGACGATCTGCGGATCGAGAACCCGTACACGGTGCTCGTCGCCGCGGCCGACGCCGCCAGCGCCTCGCGTCCCGGCGCTCGCCGCGAGTCGCTCGATCGTTACATCAAGCGAATGGAAGAACTCGAAACGATTGCGAGCGGTTTCCCGGGCGTCGAGCAGGCGTTTGCGATCCAAGCGGGCCGCGAACTCCGCGTCATCGCCTCGTCGCGCGACACGACCGACGTCACGGCCGCCAAAATCTGTCGCGAGATCGCAACGGCGTTCGAGCAGCAGCTGACCTATCCGGGCGAAATTAAAGTGACCGTCATCCGCGAAACCCGCTTCCAGGAAACGGCGAAATAGAGGTGTGAGGTACGAGGCGAGAGGTATGAGGCAGATGCGAATATCTGCTTGCCTGTCGCCTCATAACTCACACCTCGCACCTCATACCTTCTCATGCGACTTCTTTTCATCGGCGACGTCGTCGGCAAGCCTGGGCGAAAGATCATCGTCCAGACGCTGCCCGGTCTCATCGCGCGCGAGAAGCTCGATCTGGTGATCGTCAACGGTGAAAACTCGGCGGCCGGCTCCGGCATTACGCCCGACATTCATCGCGAGCTGATCGGGATCGGCGTCGATTGCATTACGCTCGGCGACCACATCTACAAACGCCGCGAGATCAATCCGATCTTGGAGTCGGCCCCGAACATCGTGAAGCCGGCGAACTTCCCGCCAAGTGCGCCGGGCAAGCCGTGGACCGTCGTCACGGCTCGCGACGGCACGAAGGTCGCCGTCATTAGTCTGCTGGGGCGCGTGTTCATGCGCCCCGTCGATTGTCCCTGGGCCGCCGTCGAACGGGTGCTGGCCGAGTTGCCGCGCGACGTGAAGGTCGTGTTCGTCGACTTCCATGCCGAAGCGACGAGCGACAAGCAACTGATGGGGCGCTATCTCGACGGTCGCGTGGCAGCCGTGCTTGGGACGCATACCCACGTGCCGACGGCGGACGAAGAGATTTTCCCCGACGGGACTGCGTTCCAATGCGACGTCGGCATGACCGGGCCGTATCACAGCATCTTGGGTCGACTGATCGAACGGGTGCAAGAGACCACGCTGACGTTCAACCCCACGCAGTTCGACGTCGCGACGGACGACGTCCGGCTCTGCGGTTCGATCGTGGATATCGACCCGACGACGGGCCGCGCGACGGCGATTCGCCGCCTGCGGGTCGACGAAGCCGATATTGCGAAGTTGCAACCCGCGAAGCCGCCGACGCCGGTTATGTAGCGTCGCAGA
>CAMCTH010000526.1 GCA_945877965.1 Planctomicrobium piriforme
GTAGCTGCTGTAGCGCTCCTTCACGAGCTTATCGAGCGCGCCGTCGGTCCGAATCGCGTTCGCGATCTTCAAGCCCCGTGCGAACGCGTCCATGCCGCCGATGTGGGCGTGGAACAGATCGACCGGCTCGAAGCTCTCGCGACGAACCTTGGCATCGAAGTTCAAACCACCCTTGGTGAAGCCGCCGTACTTCAGCAGGACGAGCATGATCTGCGTCGTCAGGTAAATGTCGGTCGGGAACTGATCGGTGTCCCAGCCCAACATCAGGTCGCCGTAGTTGGCGTCGATCGAACCCAAGAAGCCTTGCATCGCGGCGTATTCGAGTTCGTGCATCATCGAGTGGCCGGCGAGCGTCGCGTGGTTCGCCTCGATGTTCATCTTCACATAATCTTGCAGGCCGTACGCGCGGAGGAAGTTCACGCACGCGGCCGTGTCGTAATCGTATTGATGCTTGGTCGGTTCCTTCGGCTTCGGCTCGAAGTAGAACTGCCCGGTGAAGCCGATGTTCTTGGCATGCTCGACCGCCATGTGCATGAACCGCGCGAGGTGATCGACTTCGCGTTTCATGTCGGTGTTGTACAAGCACTGGTACCCTTCGCGGCCGCCCCAGATCGTGTACCCTTCACCGCCGAGGTCCTTCGTCACTTCGATCGCCTTCTTCACCTGGGCGGCCGCATAGGCAAACGCATCGGCGTTCGGGCTCGTGGCGGCCCCGTGCATGTAGCGCGGGTTGCTGAACAGGTTGGCCGTCCCCCACAGCAGCTTGATGCCGGTCCGCTGTTGCTCTTCCTTCAACACCTTGGCGACGGCGTCGAGGTTCTTGTGGCTCTCGGCGAGCGTTTTCCCTTCGGGTGCCACATCGCGATCGTGGAAACAGTAAAAGCCCGCCCCGAGTTTTTCCATGAACTCGAAGCCGACCCGCGCGCGATTGCAAGCGTTCTCGACGGAGTCTTGCGCGGCTTCCCAAGGACGAACGGCCGTCCCCGGGCCGAACGGATCGCTGCCCGTGCCGCGGAAGGTGTGCCAGTAAGCGACCGAGAAGCGGAAGTGATCGAACATCGTCTTGCCGGCGATGACTTCCGTCGGGTTGTAATGCTTGAACGCCAGCGCGTTCTTCGACGACGGACCTTCGTAGGCGATCTTCTTCACATCCGGAAAAGCGGCGGCCATGGCTGAGTATCCTGGAACGGGGCTGCGAGGTGCAGAAAATATCGAATAAAGCGAACGCGTAATGTCGCAAAAATCCGGGCCGTTCGCAAGTTGCCCGCACGCGAGAGAACCGACCTGCCGGCGGACAAAAACGGGCGAACGGGCTGATCGCTGCGCGGATTCACCTCGCTTTGCCGCGCGGCCCTTATTGGGGTACCTGCGTACTGCGCGGAAACAGCCCGTCGAACCGCGCAGACTGCGCAACCTTGACGACGGCCGATCATGGCGACGACCCCGGTTCGTTGCGATCGGCCGCTGGTTCGGCGACGACATTTAAAGGATTGGCATGACCGCCAGGCGTGCGAGCGCCGTTCTCCGTCCGAGCGTCGCAGTAGTAAGGCCCGCACTTCCGATCGGTCGTGCGATTGCGAGGATCGTCGGGCGCGAGGTTCCGTTCGATCCGCCGCATCAACTCGACCAACTCCTGCTGTACCGCGCGACGATCTTCGAGCGACGAAATTCGCCGCAACAAGATTTCGGCAAACTGCTCCGTCACCGCCGACAACTGCTGCGGCGTGACGACGTCGGGCTTCCGCCGCCCATACTCGTTCGGATGCAATCGCTCCAACGACCAAGCGGCCGCTCGCCAATACTTCACGCCGGCCGCCTGCAGGTTCTTCAGCGGAATGATCTCGCGCGAAAGCTCGGCCTGCTTCAACCGTTCGGCAAACGCCTCATCGCGCCGCGCCAACGTCCGCACGGTCGACTCCGCACACCCCATCAACCGCGCCGCCGCGCGCAAACTACAACCAACCGAAATCACGGCACACAACTTGGTCTGCATCTCGGCCGAAAGCTTAGGAACGCGTGCCATCGAAAGTTCTCCTGTTCGGGAAAGAAAAGTGCACGGAACCGTGTGCATGCCGCCCATTCTCAACCGCCGCGCGGCTCAGATTCCAGGCGCAGAATTGGCCGGCCGCGCGGTACAATGCCCGGCGTTACCTGTCGGTCTCAACGTGCTTACCAAACGGAAAGGGCGAACCGATGCGAACGATCTTGCTCGTCGCGGCTGTGGGAGTTGCAACGGCCGCGTTCCCAGTTCGGGCGGCGGCGCCGCCGGCCCGCGTCGCTCCGCCGCTGACCACGAAGGAGGCGGCGAAAGTTTTGGCGGACTTGGAGCAGGAGTTTAAGAAGCGGATCGACGCTCTGTACGCCGAAGGGACCTTGCCCGTCGCCCCCAACACTCCCGGCAATCAGCTCGAGCATTATGAAATCAACACGATCGGCCAACTAGTTTGTGATCGATTTCGGAACAATCGCGCTGCGCGACGGGAACTGGCCGAGGCGGTCGCCTTGCTGGGGGACGAAGGGTTCGGCTACTTCGCGCTGCAAGAAGTGATCTGTCAGTTGACCTATAAAGGCGAGCGGGAACTGTTGGTCTCGCTGTTGTCGCGCCGTTGCCCGCAGCGGATGCATTCGCTGGAACTCGACGTGTTGGTCCTCGTCTTGGTGCAGCCCGATTGCTTGCCCGACGGCACGCTCGTCTTGTGCGACGCCTATGAACGATCTCGGGGCGACGCCGCCAAGAAGACGATATATTTTGCCCTCGAACGCGCGTTTCGCTTCTTGCACATCAAATCGACCTCCGACGACGATTACGTCGTCCAGATTCGCCAGTGGTATCGGGAGAATCGCGCGGACTATGAGCGGAGTCTCGGCTACTTGTATCACTTGCGCGGCCCGAAGTTCGACTTCGAAACCGACGGGGCGTTGGTCGTCAAAGGCACGAACCGCCGCCGCGGCTGGGAGTAACGTTCTCGTTGTTCCGAGAGGCTCGTCGATTTTCATTCTGCTCAGAGGCCGGCATGGCGTGGTCGCTCGGCTTGCTCTCGGTCGGGCCGCGGCTGGCGCTCGTCGGCGAACGGTTGACGGCCGAGACCGGTTGGAAGATGCGACTGCTGACGCTGGGGCTCACGTTGTGCCGCGTGACGGTCGATCGGCAGCAGCAGACGGTGCTCGTAGAACGACGTCGGTTCTGGTTGTTCCGACGTCGGCAACGGATCAAGTTTGATTGGATCGCGGCCGTAACGTACGGCTACTCGGATCAGTCGTTCACCGGCTTTTTCTCTCTAAAACACGACAGCTTCGACGTCTTTTCCGTCGGTCTGTGGTTGTACGACGACGAGGAGTTTCGCCTGTTCGCCTTTTTCGGCGACGGTACGTTCACCAACAACACCGTTTGGCCCGACTGGATGTATGCCTCGCGTTTTGCCTCCGACCTGACCGGCACGCAAGAACAAGAGTCGCGGGTCTTTGCCGAGATCCTGAGTCGCATGATCGACGTGCCGATGTTGCCGCCGCGGCACTGATGGGGCGCCGCCGGCCGGACGACTTGCGCCGTCGCGTCGACTACAATCTCGGCAACGCCTCGTCCCTCGCTGCGCCGTCAAAACGTGAGCTGCTCCAATGAAACGTCTTGCCGTTTTAACTTGCTTGGTCGCGTCGATCGTCGTGCAGGTTGCCGCTGCGACGGAGTTTTCGCAGCCCGATGCGGCGGCGTATCCGAATTTGTTTTTGTGGAGTGATACCTGCAACGTCTGGGTGTTGCGCGACGGGGACGCCGCGCTGCTGATTGATCTCGGCGATGGGAGCGTGCTCGACGCGTTGCCGCAACTCGGCGTGAAGCGAGTTGAGTGGGTGTTGTTTACGCATCATCATCGCGAGCAGTGCCAAGGGGCGCCGCGGTTGGCGGGGCACGCCCTCGGCAAAGAGACGAAACTCGCAGCCCCGGCGGCGGAGCGGGCCTTGTTCGAGCAGCCGACCGAATTTCGCAAGATGCAGGCGCGCCTGGGGGACAAGTACACGATCCATGCCGCCAGCTTCGTGCGGCCGCCGATCGTGCCGATCAAGCTCGACGAAGTCTTTGAGAAGATGGACGTCTTTCAGTGGCGCGGGCATGAGTTCTGGTGCATCGATACGCGCGGCAACAGTCCCGGCGGCATGTCGTACTTGCTCCGCTCGAATGAGCGCTGGGCCGCCTTCTCGGGTGATCTGAT
>CAMCTH010000527.1 GCA_945877965.1 Planctomicrobium piriforme
GAACTCTGCGAATTTGCAGCCGTGGTGGCCGACGGAAAACGATCCTTCGATCTGGCGCGGCCTGGCGGCAGCGATGATCGCCGTGTTGTGGGCTTACGACGGCTGGATCAATATCGGGCCGGTAACGGAGGAGATTCGCAATCCGCAGCGCAACGTGCCGCTCGCGCTGATCGTAGGCATCTTGATCGTGACGGGCGTCTACGTCTCAGCGAATTGCGTATACCACTTGGTGCTGCCGATGGCGACGGTTGCGGGCAGCAGCAGCGTGGCTGCCTCGACGTTTGAACTGATCGCCGGCGGCGCGGCGATGAAGATCGTGGCGTTCGGCGTGATGTGCTCGATGTTCGGTGCGGTAAACTCGAACATGATGACCGGGCCGCGGATCTATTTCGCCATGGCCCGCGATCGGTTGCTACCGCATTTCATGCAGCAAGTTCACGGCAAGTATGAGACCCCTGCCAACGCCGTGTTGGTGCAATGCATCTGGACGGTGGTGCTGACGATCGTCACTTTCAGCGTCAGCAGTCGGCCGGTCGATGCGTTTGATTCGTTAACGAACTTTGTGATCTTCGGCGGGTCGGCGTTCTATGCGATGGCCGTCGGCGCGGTCTTCGTGTTGCGCCGCAAGCTCCCCGACATGCCACGTCCTTATCGCACCTGGGGCTATCCTGTGACCCCGGCGATCTATCTGGCGGCGTTCGGCGTTGCCCTGTTCTCGTTGTTTTGGGCCTCGCCTCGGGAATCCGTCGCCGGGATCGCTCTGATCGCCGTCGGTGTACCGGTCTATTGGTACCTGACGCGGCCGTCGGCCTACGGATCGACATCGGCGTAATCGTTCCGATCGCTACGATCGGCCCGGGTCCGAAAATCGTCGTCACTTTCTGCAGCGGCGACCTATTCTTTGCGCAGAGGCTCCCGCATCAGCGGGATTGCGCCCTGCTTCGCTCTCGTTTTCTCAGACCCGCGGACGATCGGTATGTTGTCATCCTCGACGCTCATGTGGCTGCTCGGCATCTCGGCTTTCCAGGTACTGGGCGGCATTGCGGCCGGCTGGTGGTTGCACGCCACAAAGCGCGCCGCCACGCAGAACACCGAGATACTGGGAAAGCGACTGACCGACGCGTTGGCCCGATTGCAAACCTTGGCGGGCGATATGAGCGTCGATGCTTCGCAACACGCCGAGCAAGTGGCGGCCGTGGGACGCAAGATTAACGCGGCGGCCGACGGCGACGTCGAGCAACTGCACGAAGTTCTCGTCTCGGGCATGTCGAACATCATGGAATCGAATCGTCGTCTGCAAACGCAGCTGAACGACGTCGAAGTGAAGCTCGAAGAGCAAGCTCGGCAAATCGAATCACAACTGATTGAGGCCCGCATCGATTCACTCACCGGCATCGCCAATCGTCGGGCGTTTGACGAAGAGTTGTTGCGCCGCTTGGCCGAGTGGCGTCGCCGCCACACGCCGACGTCGCTGCTGCTGATCGACATCGACAACTTCAAGAAAATCAACGATACGCAAGGCCATCCGGCCGGCGATGCGATCTTGCGCGAGACGGCCCGCGTGCTGCAGAAGACGATGCGCGAAATGGACTTCACGGCCCGCTTCGGCGGCGAGGAGTTCGCCGTCATTCTGCCGAACACGCCGCTGATTGACGCTCGCCGCGCAGCACAACGCGCACTGAAGGCCGTGGCTCAGCATCCGTTCGAGTACGAAGGACGCGAAGTTCGCGTGACGATTAGTCTCGGCCTCGCCGAGGTGATGCCGAGCGACGACTCGGCGACGTTCGTCCGCCGGGCCGACGAGGCGTTGTACCTGTCGAAATCGGCGGGCCGCAACTGCGGGCATTTCCACAGCGGGACCGATTTCCTATCGCTCGACTCGCCGCGGATTATCGAAACCGATATTCCGTCGCCGACTGCTCAGGCCGGTGATGCGCCGTCGCTCGCTCTTTATTCCGAAACGCCTCCGCAGCCTGCGCCGCGACCACAGCCGGCCAGAACTACTCTCTCCTCGTCGCAGCCGAACTTGGTTGATACCGATGAAGATCCGCTCACCGGCTTGCCGGGCGCGCCACCGTTTTCAAGCGAATTGCGTCGGCGTGTGCAGCGAGCCCGATCGGAAGATCGGCCGCTCACTTTGTTGCTCGTCGACGTCGATTACTTGGGCGAAATGAACCGCAAGTCGGGTACGTCGACAGGCGATCGCGTACTCCGACGCTTGGCCGACATCCTCCGCAGTACGGCCCGCGATTGCGACTTTGCCGCTCGTTATCACGACGGTCAATTCGCCCTCGCACTTTATTCAGTCGGCGCGAACGAAGCGACGCGTACCGCCGAGCGAATTCGTCGTGCCTTGACGGCCGCCGCTTACGAGAACGGATCGGAGATTCCGGAGACGACCGTTTGTTGCGGCATTGCCGAAGCGGGCCCCGGCGATCGTTCCGTCTCGTTGCTGATGCGGGCTTCGACGGCGCTGGCTGCGGCTAAGTCAGCGGGACGCGATTGCGTCTTCGTCCACGACGGCCGCAACGTCGAACCGGCGGATGAGACCGCCGCTTCGTAAGAGACGTTCCTACACAACGTCCGCGCATAAAACGAGCGAGGTCCACGCGTGATCCGCTCACCCGGTCGTTCGTCGTCTCGTTCATGCTGCCGCTCTAGCTTTGAGCAGGCAACCGTTTGATTCGACGCTCGCGACGGGAAGCAGGCTACGTGGACCTCGCTATCTGCTCGACTACTCGACGCAACGACTGCGCAGACGGCCGCTATTCATTAGCGTAAGCGGCAATCTCATGCGCGACCCAGTTGTCGCCGTGTCGCATGGCGAAAACCGTGGCCGAGTAGCCGAACTTGAGATCGGCCCAACGGACCGGATTTCCGTCGAGCGTGATCTTGGTGTCTTGATTCATGACGAATGCATGTTGATCTTCATCCGTGCCGACGGTGACGCTCTTCTCCGTCACGGAAAAAACCTTCCCTTCAAACTTCTCTAAGTTGATGGCGAAGGCCGAGGTACCGACGGCCAACGATAATGCGAATCCAAATAACGCCATGCCCATGAGTCGACGCGAGAACATAAACATCTCCTTTTACGCAGCGGGTGGCTCTGGAACGAGCCGAAGAAGTGAACTGCTGAGCGCATGATAGAACTCAACCTGACGAAACGGAAATGATGCAACCCGAGTGCCGTTCGAACTTTTATCGGGAAAAGCAGAGACTAAAGCGATCGGCATAACACGCTTGGGTTAGCCGACGAAGTCAGAATAACTCTGCAGAGTTAGCTGTGCATGAATTTGCGCAAGTTGCGGGGCATCCCTCAGCGCTTTGCGATTCTCCCGCGATGATCGTCGAACGAACAAGGTGATCGCAAACCGTCCGTACGAAAACACCGCAGTGGCGTCTACTTCGGGATCGCGATCTTCACGTCGATCATGCCCGAGTTGTCGCCGATGCTCGACCATTCGTCCTGGCAGCGGACGTGCAACTGGGCATCGCGCGGGGCCTTGAACTTAGTCGTCGCCCCGAGTTCAAACGGCTCGCTTAGCTGATAGTCGTAGAACAGAATGCCGACGAGCTTCCCTTTGCCCGCATCGTCGCCGTCGGCCGTTACACCCTTCGTTTGCATCTTGTCGGTCTTCCAGACGCCGGTCGTCGTGATGTCGTATTCCTGATCGGCTTTCACCAGTACGCCGCTCGGCTGCCAGCCGCGATTGGCGGCGACCTTAACCAAACGCGAAGTGCCCGTCGGCAAGGCCGTGTGCTTGCGCTTCCAGTCCCACCAGCAGAGGTCGGCCCGAAAACCATTGCAGACATGTTCAAGAAAGAAGAGATACTCGAACGACACCTCGTTGGCCATCGCGCCGTAAACGCTTTCGAACGTAACCGGCTTCTGATGCAAGATGCCGAGCCCGAGCGGGCGGAACTGCGCGGCATAGTTGGGATTGTTCGCCAGCAGATGGCAAAGGGCCCAACGCCAGGCATAGTTTTGCCACGAGTCGCCGGTCCGTTCGTTGCCGTTGACGATCGCGTTGAGCGACTTGGGCTCGCTCTTGCGGATGTAGTCGATGACGACGTCGTGCACTTGCACGCTCGGGTCGTTCTTGCGCCAGTACTGCCCCATCTCGGCCATCCCTTCGCTGTACCAAGTCGGGCCGGTCGTGCCGAAGTTCTGACCGCAGTAGGCATGGACCGCTTCGTGCTGCG
>CAMCTH010000528.1 GCA_945877965.1 Planctomicrobium piriforme
CGTGTAGTGGCCAAGGTCGAGTGGCATCGGGGCGAGTTGTTCCCGCGCGTGGGGTTCATCGTGACGAACTTGAACCAGCGGTCCAAGAACGTGGTGAAGTTTTACAACGGTCGGGGCACGGCCGAGCAATGGATCAAGGAAGGCAAGAACGCGGTGCAGTGGACCAAGCTCTCTTGCCGCAAGTTCAAGGACAATCAGACGCGGTTGCAACTCTTTGCGTTAGCCTACAACCTGGGCAACTTCCTGCGGCGATTGGCCCTGCCGAAAGCCGTACGGCACTGGTCGCTGACGACGCTCCGGGACAAGCTGATCAAGATTGGGGCCAAGGTGACGAAGCACTCGAAGTACACCACGTTCCAACTGGCGGAGGTGGCCGTGACGCGGAACTTGTTCGCGGCCATTCTCAACCGGATCGCGCAGTTGGCGATCCCGCCGCCGGTTCTCGTGTGCGGAATGCCGGCCTAGGAACAGGATGACGACGAAAACAGGTTCGACCCAGGGGGAAGGTCTGCGCGGTGCCCGTGTTGCAGGCCGATAAACAGGCGTTTCGAGCCTCAATCCGGTCGTGGGAACCCAGGAATCGGAATCAGGACGGAGAAAACGATGAAAATTCATTCCGCGCTAGACGCGGGGGGGGGGGCGCGTTGTTAAAATGGCGACCGTTACGAGCTGGGATCGGTTCCAGGCTCACGCCAAATGGGAAATGTCGGTTTCAGTATCCAGCCACTCTCGCGGCCTAACTTCTGTCGGGCACGTCTTAGTTGCATTGGTTGGATCGCACGGGGGTAGTCATGTCGCAGTTCGTTGTGCAAGGTTCGTATCCCGGACGCCATCCTCTTGAGCCGCTCGGTGCCGAGGAAGTCACCGTGGCCGTATCGATCTTAAGAGCAGCAGGAAAGGTCACGCCGACGACTCGGTTCGTTTCGGTCAGCCTCCACGAGCCTCCCAAGCAACTGGTACATGCTTTTGACGGCACGAGCTGGCCACCGAGGCAGGCCTTTGTGGTACTGTTTGACAACGCGACCAATGCCTGCCACGAGGCGGTGGTGTCGATCGGCGGGAACGCGGTTGAGTCGTGGTGTCACATTCCTGGCGTGCAGCCGACGATGACGGTGGACGAGCAAGTGGAGTGCGAGGCGGCGGTGCTTTCGAGCGCCGAGTTCCGCGACGCCCTCGTGCGGCACCACGGAATCCATGACACGAGTCTGGTGATGGTTGATATCTGGAGCGCCGGCAATTACGGATCGGAAGAAGACCGCACCTGCAGGCTGGCCCGCCCGCTCTGCTTCCTGCGGTCCGATCCGACTGAGAATGGATACGCCCGCCCCATCGAGGGAATCCGCCCGGTCGTCGATCTTAACACGATGCGAGTGATTCGCATCGAGGAACACGGCCACTGGGACCTTCCTCCCGGCGCGACCAACTACGCGGCTGATCGTGTCATCGACCAGCGCAAGGACATCAAGCCGCTGGAGATCATGCAGCCGGAAGGCGCTAGTTTCGTGGTCGACGGTTACCAGGTTGCCTGGCAGAACTGGAAGTTCGTGATCGGCTTCAATGCCCGCGAAGGCTTGACGCTCCATCACCTCCGCTATCGCGACGGTGATGAAGACCGTTCCATCCTCTACCGTGCCTCCCTCACGGAGATGGTGGTGCCCTACGGCGATCCCAGCGAGACGCAACGGCGGAAGAACGCTTTCGACGTCGGCGAATATGGCATGGGAATGTGCGCCAACAGTCTGGAGTTGGGCTGTGATTGCTTAGGACTGATACGCTATTTCGATGCCCACATGACAACCAGTCGGGGCGAGCCGCTGCTGGTCAAGAACGCCATCTGTATGCACGAGGAAGATTACGGCATCCTTTGGAAGCATACTGACCGCCGGCTGGGGAAGCCTGAGGTGAGGCGGTCGCGACGATTGGTCGTGTCATCGGTGTCGACGGTAGAGAACTACGAATACGGATTCTTCTGGTACCTTTACCAGGATGGCAACATCCAATTCGAGGTGAAGCTGACGGGCGTGCTGTCTCTGGGGGTCGCGCGGCCCGGGGAGACCCCGCCGTGGGGGGCTTTGGTGGCAGATCAGGTCTATGCTCCCAATCACCAACACTTCTTCAACGTCCGCCTGGATTTCGATCTCGACGGTCGCGACAACTCCGTGCAGCAGATCGACGTTGTGCCGGGAGATGTCAATCCGGAGAATGCCTTTGGGAACGCATTCCTTGCGAGGGCAAACACGCTTCTTACGGAATCCGCGGCACTGGCCAATCTCAGCCTTGAGTCAGCGCGATCCTGGCGGATCGTCAATCCGGAGCGGCTCAATGCCGTCGGCCAACCGGTCGGCTACCGCTTCCTCCCTGGCGACAACGCCGTACCGTTCGCCTCGCCGCAGGCGTGGTGGCGGAGGCGGGCCGGGTTCGTCGATCATCACGTCTGGGTCACGCCGTTCCGTCCGGACGAGCGGTTCGCGGCGGGCGATTATCCGAATCAGAGTTCCGGCGGCGATGGTCTTGTTCGATGGACCGCGGCGGATCGGCCGATCGCTTCGACCGATGTTGTCTTCTGGTATACCTTCGGGCACACTCATCTGCCGCGGCCCGAGGACTATCCCGTGATGCCGACGGCCTACATCGGATTCCTACTGAAGCCCTCCGGGTTCTTCGCGAAGAATCCAGCCAATGACGTGCCGCCGTCGCCCCGGAAAGTCGTGCAGTCTGAGGGCGGCTGTTGCCATTGAGGTATCGGCCCGGTTGCCGTTGCGGCGAGGAGATTTTGACGATGTGCCCGATCTGCTGGGGGACGTTGCTGGCAACCTTCTCGCTGACCGTCGCGGGCTCGGCGACGTTGATCGCTGGGAGAGACAGTATTGTGCTGACAATAGCGTTGCCATTGATCGCCTTGGGGCTGGTCCATCGCGTCGGTATCGCCATGATCCCGTCGTGGGTGTTCGTCGTCCTGTTAACGGCGGTCGCCGTTCGGATGGTGTGGGTGCTGGCGCGGCACAATGGTCATACGCTGATCGGTTCAGCTTGGAGAAGGGCAAAAAAAATTGCCGCGGGCTCTTGCCCGAAAAGCCGTACAGAGTCCAAAACATCCAATCCAGAGCGTCTGTCATTTCTCGGCAACTTCAATACGATGTTGATGCGAATTTCGAAAAGAATTTTTTGAAAACGAAATTTTCTTTCATCGTCGTTTAATTGACTCTTCGAGTGTATTCCGGGGATCTGATTGGTCGCAACAAGAGGACTCGTTCGCCAAGTGGTGAGTCGGTTTCTGAAGGCTCCGTTACTGAAATTGTTCCTTTTTTTTCTTCACGCAATTCACTCCGACCAACGGGGTGTCCGCTGACTGGATCCATTGCTCATGACTCAGCCCTCGTCTCCAGCTGCTCAGCCCCGGCTCGCGGACCTCGCACTGAAAAAACCGCTCAAGGTTCGCGACATTTGGGCGCTTGGCGTCGGGGTGGTGATTACCGGCGAGTACTTTGGCTGGAACTTTGCGCTCAAGGATAATGGGCCGGTCGCGGTACTGCTTGCTTCGCTGATTGTGTGTCTGTTGTATCTCACGTGGGTGCTGGTCCTGACCGAATTGTCGGTGGCCATGCCATTCGCTGGCGGGCCCCTCGCTTACGGGCGGCGAGCCGGAGGGCCGACGATGGGATTCATTATGGGTTGGTCGATGTTTCTCCAATGCCAGTTTGCGACTATCACGACCGCACTGGCAACTGGGGGGTTCATTGCCTTTCTGGCCAATCCGGCTGCTCCCAGCGAAACGGTCGCAGTTTGGACCGCACTGGCAACTGTCGGGATTTTTTTCCTGCTGCATAGCTGGGGAGTCAAGGAGCAGTCGACGGTGATGGTCTGGATGACCTACGGTGCGATCCTGGGATTGGTGATTTTCTGGATCCTTGCATACACGAGTTTCCGTTTGGAGCGAGTCTGGACCACGCCACTGTTGCCAGCAGTGAAAGGCTGGCGGGCGGTGCTGGATGCTGTCCCTTATGCTTTGTGGTGGCTGTTGATGATCGAAACGGTTGCCCTGGCTGCGGAAGAAGCGGACGAGCCACAACGGACGATCCCGCGTGGTCTGGTCTGGTCGCAATTGACGCTGATTGTCCTCGTGGTACTCACGTGGCTGTTTGCGTGCGGTGCTGTCGATGATCATCAGGCCCTGGGCGAGATTGCTGTTAGCTATC
>CAMCTH010000529.1 GCA_945877965.1 Planctomicrobium piriforme
GACATCGAATCGCAGCTTCACGAATTATTTGAAGCGGATTACGAAACGCGGAAACCAGAACCGGAATAACGACAGAATCTTTTGGGCCGAGTTGTTCAAGTTGGCATCGGGAGATTCCGCAAGATCCTTTGTTGCAGATGACAAAGCAGGCCGCGTCCGTATTGAAGCACGGCGTCGTCGTTTGGGGACACATTGTGCAAGCGAATGCAATGCTCTTTGAACCCGGCGATAGCGACTGTCCGGGCGAGTTGGTTTACTCGTTCGATCCGGCGATCGTCGAAGACCCGTTCTACTTGCAGGAAGTCGCCTCTGAGTTATTTTCGTTGAAGGGGACGCAACCCACCGAGCCGGAACTCGCGCCGATCGCCGCCTACCTGACCGACGAAACGATTCGGGTCTTCGGTCTTCGCGTTCCGGATCTGATTAGTCCCGAGGTTGCCTGCTTGGTCTCGACGACGTTCTTCGTCCGCAAGCATTTGCCGCACGGACGACTCTGTTCATCGCTGTTCCCCATCGTTGTGCAGCCGCACAAGCCGCACTTTGCGTTGCCGTTGCCTGCCCGATACTGGCCGCCGGAGTTTCTCCAAATTTGGGTGTGAGCGGATTCCCGCGCCCGCGGCGGCTCGCCCGTTGCTGCGATGATTACTCGCGCGCGTTCAGAGCTTCGAGCCAGTCCATGTGGTTGATGCTCCGTTGGACTAAGAGGTGCGCGAGGAGGCCGAAGCTCGTGCCCAGCACCATCACGAAGATCCAGACGTTCGTCGGGTCGACCATCGGGATGCGGAACATTTCGGTGTCGTACGCCAGCGTGATGCCGTAGTTCAGCAGGTAGCCGAGCGGCAGGCCGATCAATGTGCCGAAGGTATTGGTGAGCATGCTTTCGCGCAAGAACAGTGCACCGACTTGCCACGGGCCGTAGCCTAACACGCGGAGCGTTGCCACTTCGCGACGACGTTCGGCCAGGCTGACGAGCGACGAGTTCAACACGCTGCCGAAGAAGATGACGCCGGCGAACAACACCAGCAGGCCGATGAAGACCCGTTGGTTCTTGACGAGCGTCTCTTGCACGTTGCTGACGATGTCGGCTCGGGCAGTGACGGACTGCACGCCCGGCAGTTGTTTGATCTCGCGAAACAATGCGTTGCGAACGTCGGGGCCGGGCTCGATGAGGAGTTGCACGCCGGTGACGGTCGCCTCTTCGCCGACCAGTCGACTGAGAAAATCGTAGTCGGCATAAACGGCGATGCCGAGAAAGCTATCGGCGATGGCGGCGACCTCGACCTCACGCGGTTCGCGCAGCCCTTTCGTCGGGCGGACGATGATCTTGTCGCCGACCTCGGCATGCAGCAGTTGCGCCATTTTGCGGGTGAGCATCAGGCCGGCCGTCGGGATGCGGAGCGGTCGACCGTCGACGTCGCGCGGCTTGGTGAGGATGCCGCCGCGCGTGATGCCGGTGATCCCGCCCTTGCGCGTATGGGATCCGTGCAAGAAGGTACAGGCGACGTCCAAGACCGGCTCGGCCCGATCGACGCCGGGCAACCGCCGTGCTTCGTCCAACGCCTCGCGGCTCTTCTCGTCTTTGAACGCCAAGTCGAGATCGCTCCGCTGGACGAGCGTGAATTGGAAGTCGACCATGTGCTGCATCTCGACGTACAGCAAGATCGCATCGACGGAGAGCATCGAGCCCATCGCCGCGGCGAAAATGCTGGCGGCCGTCCGGAGTCGCTGGCGAAAGACGTTCCGTAGCGTCATCCGTTCGGCAAAGCTCAGCGACTTCCAAAAGCTGCGGAAGCGCTCGATGAAGATCGCGCCGCCGCTCGGCGGAGGCTTGGGACGCATCGCGACGGCGGGGTCGAGCTTGAGCACGCCTCGCGCGCCGTACATCGAGCCGAGCATGCCGCAGACGAGGCCGATGACGACGCCGGTGGCGACGACGTCGGGATAGATCCAATTTTCGAGCGACGGGAACTGGAAGAACGTTTGATACATGCCGGTCATGCCGCCGGCCATCCACCAGCCGATGCCGCAGCCGGCCAAGCCCGCGCCGACGCCGACGATGAGTCCGAACTTCAAGAAGTGGCGAAAGACCGCGCCGTCCGAGTAGCCGAGCGCTTTCAACGTGCCGACAACGACCCGCTGCTGCTCGGCCAAACGTGACAACAGTACGTTGAGCACCATCGCCGCGACCGCCAGGAAGATCGCCGGATTGATGACGCCGAACGCCTGCAACCCTTGGATCTCGTTGCTTAAGAAACGATTCGACGGTTGATCGCGGAGCGGCACCGCGTTGAGCACGCCGTAGTCGTCGAGCAAGAGTTCGGCGCGGCGGAGCGTCTCTTGCGGATGGGCAGCCTCGTGCGGCGACATCCGCCCGACGACCTGATTGCACGCCCCCTGCATGTCGAACACTTCTTCGGCGAACGTCTGCTTCACATAGAAGACGCCGAACCGCTTGGCGTCAGGCACGATCGAGCCGGGGCCGACGAGATACGTGAACTCGCTGCTGATCGCCGTCCCGACGATGAACAGTTCTTGTCGCCGATTGTTGAGCAGCAGATGGATCCACATGCCGGGATAAAGTTTGTGCTTTCGCGCGAACGCTTCGTTGACGATCACTTCGTTGTCGCGGGTGTCGCTGAAGTAGCTCCCCTGGCGCAGGACGATGTCGTTGATGATCGGCGCGCGGCGGTTCGGCAGCGACAGCACGATGCCGTTGATCGGCTCGACGACGTTCTCGATATCGACGACGGCGAAGAATTGAATGCGGGGCCTAATCTCGACGACCCCCGGCAGGTTGGCGACGGCCGCGACTTCGGCCAACGGTGCTTTTTTGAACTCCAGTGAGAAGTCGGCCATGCGGCACTCGGCATAGTAGAGCCGTTGCGCCGTCGTCAGGTTGCGATAGGCCGAGGCGAGCGTCACATAGGCCGCGACGCCGAGCGCCATGATGCTGCCGACCGCGATGAGCACGAGCCCCGTGCTATGCAGCTCGCGCAGCAGCTTGCGATCGAGCACGCCTACCACGTGATCTCCTCAGGAGGCGTCGGCTGGGCGTTCTCGTGTCGCTCGACGATCTCGCCCGAGCGGAAGCGAATCACGCGGTCGGCCACTTGCGCGATCGCCGCGTTGTGCGTGATGACGATAACGGTCTTGCCCATCTTTTGCTTCGCCTCGACGAGCAGCCGGAGCACGCGTTTGCCGGTGTCGAAGTCGAGCGCCCCGGTCGGCTCGTCGCAGAGCAGCAACTCCGGATTCTTCGCCAGGGCCCGGGCAATCGCGACGCGCTGCTGCTCGCCGCCCGACATCTGCGAGGGGAAGTGATCGACGCGCTCTTCGAGCCCGACTAAGCGGAGCGCCTCGTCGACGTCGAGCGGACGGCGGCTGATTTCGGTCGAAACCAGCACGTTCTCGCGGGCCGTCAGATTCGGCACCAGATTGTAAAATTGGAAGACGAAGCCGATCGTTTCGCGGCGATAGTTCGTCAGTTCGCGCGGCGAAAAGGCGGTCATCTCGCGATCGCGATACCAGACGCGGCCCGCCGTCGCGTGGTCGAGCCCGCCGATGATGTTCAGCAAGGTGCTTTTGCCCGAACCGCTGGGACCGAGAATGGCCAGCAACTCGCCGTCGCGGACGTCGAGATCGACGTGCTTGAGCACCTCGACCGAGACTTCGCCCATGTGATAGGTCTTGCCGACGTCTTGGAGGCGGAGCAACGGCGGTGATTCGGAATCGTCGGCCATGCTGTCGATCGCGTTGAAATGGTATGCTGAGGATAGGCGGCTTCGTTTCACTTCGCAAGCTGCTCGAAATAGCGACAAGATAAATAGCTGCGGATGTACATCCGCAGCTGCCGCTTTACGAATCAACTACGCACGATTTTGAGGACGTGATGGCCGACGAAGATTTGCCCGAGGATGAATCGACCGACGACGAAGGCGAAGAGCAGGCCGACGGCTTGCATCAAGAATTTCAATTCTCGCCGGTCAGCGCGCGGGTTCCGGAACGAATTGCCCGGGGCGTGTTTAGCACCGGCGCGATCGTGCTTAACGGGCCCGACGAGTTCGTGATCGATTTCATCCTCCGGCTGTCGCACCCGAATCAACTCGTGGCGCGGATCGTGTTGCCGAAGTCGGTGCTGCCGCGGTTCATCGGCGCGTTGGAAGAGAACCTGAC
>CAMCTH010000530.1 GCA_945877965.1 Planctomicrobium piriforme
CGGGATCATGTCCGGCAAGTATTCCGAACTTCAGCGGAGGACCGCCGGCATTCTGGAACAAGACGGTTCCGGTATCACCGCACTTATGGTCGTCGGCACCTGTACCGGCCTGCATAACTTGGAGCAGTTTCCGCGTACGCTCAATATCATTACTTTCAAATGTCCTTGATATCACTCCGTTTTGATCAAAGGTCCGAAGTTCAACATTAAGAGACGTGACCTGTCGTACGGGAAACTCCGGCGGTGGCTTTAAGGGCCATGCATAGAAAATGCATAACGCCAGAACAACGATGGCGATGAGCTTGAACCGCCAGCCGAACATGACATTCACCTAACTTGAGACAACCAGTAACAATATGAAGAATATCACAAGGTATTCGGTAGGATAGCTGGGAAGAAGGTGGCGTACCACGCAAACTAGCCACTACTCTAGACGAGCGACCATTGGCGATGACCGTGTCATCAAGAAAACCGCTCGGCGGGAGCCTCGCCCTCCCGACTCGTGCGCGGCTCGACTTACTTCTTCTTTGCTTCGACGGGCTTAGCCGGGGCGGGTTCCGGGCCGGCGTGGAACCAGAGGTCGGTGATTTTGGCGCCGAGCACGGCGACGACCGGGGCCGTGGCGGCCCGATGAACTTCCGGTTCACTCTTCATCACGCCGACGATCCGCACCGGGCCGTCGAACTTTTCCGTCGGCGTGAACTTCAGCTTCACCTGCTTGCCGGTCGTCTTGATCGCCACCTTGTCGCCGCCGCTCACGACGGGCGTCGCGCCGAACTTCTCGGGCAAGCCTTCGATGCGGATCTCGATGTCGCTCACGTTGCCGACGGGCCGATCGACGTTAACCGCCAGTTCAAACGGCTTGCCGAGGACGGCGTTCAACTCGCTCGCGGCAACGCTCAGGCCGAACTCGGCCGTCGTCGGGCGGAGATCTAGCACATAGACAAAGTTCGACCCGCCGTTGCCGAAGAGTTCTTCGACGACGATCCGATAGTCGCCGTCGAGCGTCGCTTGCAGCAAACCGTCGACGTCCGCATCGGTCCGTGAAATGTCATCAATTCGCAGCGGGGCAGAACCGTCCGGCTTGTAAATGCGAACGAGCGGATCAGATGGAAATCCCAGGGCTTGGCTCATCACGCGGAGACGAAAGGCTTGGCCCTTTTTCGCCGACACGACGTACTCGTCTCGATCGCCCGGCTCGTCGAACCGGCCGTTCACGACGATCGGTGCGGCGAGCGGCACCGGTCGGCCCGTCGCTGTTCCTGCTGATTCGATCTGCGTCGGCACGTCGACGACGCTCACCGCGCCGCGACCGGCATGCCCATTCGGGACGGCCTGTCGTTGCGGCGGAGCGCTCGGGCTCAAGGCCGTGGACGTTTTCAAACCCGCGGCCGGCAGGTTCACACCGTGCAACATCACCTCGACGGCGTCGGCCGACACGACCGCTGGCCAAGCGTAATCGACGAACGCCTCGGTCGTCAGCGTCAAGCGATAGAGCGCATCTTCGCCGCCGGCAAAACGGATCGACGAGTTGGGGACCGCCGCCAGCCCGAACACGCGGACAAAATAGTCGCCGTCGCGCGGGACCGCAAAGTTAATCCGCGGATCAAAGCCGCGATCGTCAAGATTCTGCGCCAGCACATGCCCATCGGCGTCGGTCACTTGCAAGACGCAATCGATCTGCGAGCCGAACGCCGCGATCGCGTCGACGGCCGCGACGAGCGTCTTCCCAGCCTTTAAGGAGACGGCAAACAAATCGACGTCGCCGTTATCGGCGAGTTTGCCGTTCACGACGATCGGCGTTGCGGCGTCGATCTTCTGCGCCTTCGCGCGCGTTTCGTTCGGTTCTTTCTCGCCGGCCTCGGCAGTCGCGCCGACGACGAACGCCTTCGGCAGGCTCGAACCGTCGGCGGAGATGAAACGAACCCAATGGACGCCCGGCGCGACGTGCGAGGCGACGTGGACCGTGAACTTGCCCGAGTCTTTTTTCGGCTCGAAGCGAATCCCGGCGTCGGAAGCCCAGGTTTGCACCGGCCACGTCGCGAAGGTTCCCGCGGCGCGGACGTCGGTCGCCTTGCCGCTTTGCGCGCCCGGCGGGTCGAAGTACTTCACGTCCGGCGGCGCGGCATAAAGCGAAGCGACGCAGCAGGGCGAGAGCACCGCTGCCGCAACCAGAAGTAGCAACAGTCGGCGCACGGCGGTTACCCCATCAATTCGCGAATCGGCGTCGGGTCGCTGACCAAGTGCGTCGGACGACCTTGCGGCGTGTAGTAAATCTTGTCGGGATCGAGCCCGAGCTTGCGGTAGATCGTCGAGGCGAAGTTCTCCGGCGAGCAGACTCGTTCCAGAGCGGCGTAACCGTTCTTGTCGGTCGAACCGACGATCGCTCCCTGCGGGCAGCCGCCGCCGGCGAAGAGGACGCTCATCGCGTTGGCCCAGTGGTCGCGGCCCCCCTTCGGATTGATCTTCGGCGTCCGCCCGAACTCGCCAAGCATGACGACGAGCGTCGAATCCAACATCCCGCGGACGCGGAGGTCGGTGATCAGCGCGGCAAGCGAGCTATCGACCGTCGGCATCATCTCGCGGAACCGCGGGAACAACTCGACGTGATGATCCCAACCGCCGCTATACAGCGTGATCCACGGCACGCCGGCTTCGACCAAACGACGAGCCAACAAGCAACGTTGACCGAAGCCATGGCGACCGTACGAGTCGCGGGTCTTCTCGTTCTCTTCGTTCATGTCGAAAGCGCGACGCGCCTCGACCGACGTCATCAACTCGTAGCCTTGGCGATAGTACGTATCGACGGCCGCGACCGGATCGCCCGCCGCCGCTTCGGCAAAGCGCGGCAGCGTGTCGACCGCCTTGCGGAGATCGCGACGACCGAGGAAACGATCGTCCGTCAAACCTTCGGGCAAGCTCACGTCGCGAACGCGGAAGCTCGCATCGTTCGGATCATCCTTGACGACGAACGGAGCGTACTTCGCGCCGAGAAAGTTCGGGCCGCCCGAGCGCGAGACGCTGGGAATTGAAAAGTACGCAGGCATGCCGCGCGGAGCGGTCCGCTCTTTGGCGACGGCCGACCCGAGGCTGGGATGGAAGCTGACGAACGCACCGCAACCGACCGGGATCCGCGGCGGAGCGCCGGTCATCATGTAATGATTGCCGGCCCCGTGGTTCCCTTGGTTGTGGCGGATTGAGCGAACGATGCAGAGTTGGTCGCTAATCTTCGCGAGGCTTGGCACTGCTTCGGAGAACTGCACACCGGGCGTGCTCGTAGCGATCGGCTTGAATTCGCCGGCGATCTCGCGCGGGGCCTCGGGCTTAGGATCAAACGTCTCGTAATGCGACGGTCCTCCGTCGAGCCACACCAAGATGCACGACATCGGCTTACGTAGCGGCTTGCCCGACGCCGCGGCGGCCGTCTCGGCCTGGGCCTTGAGCCGCAGCAAGTCGACGACGCTGCCGGCCGCCAAGCCGCCGAGGCCTAGTTGCAAGCAGTTGCGGCGAGACATTCCTTCGCAGTTCGTTTGCAGCATCATCGCCGGCCACTCCGTTAGTTCTTGAACATGAATTCGGGGGTATTGATCAGGGCCCACAACAAGTCCTCGGCCGTCTCGCGCAGCTTCGTCGGATCGGCCGAGAAAAACTCCGCAGCGGCTTGTCGTTCCGCGGCGGTGGGAAAGCGTGAATAGACGGCCAGATACAGATCTTCGACGATCTCGTCGGCCGTTCGCTCTTGCTTGACCAAGCGTGCGGCTCGCGAAGCGTCGCCGGTCACCTTGGCATGCAATCGCGGCGCGTTCATCAGGTGCATCGCCTGCACGAGCGTCGACTCGGGGGCTCGCTCGCAAGGCGGATCTTGATTGACGTCGGGGCGGCCGAACGAATCGAGGAAGAAGTTCTCGACGCGATGCGTCCACAGCTCCATAGCCCGCGATTCGGCCGGCATGGCCGTGAACGTCTCGTTCACGCCCGTCACATCGCACACGGCATCGAGCAGCACCTCGGCCCGCAGTTGCTGACGATAGTGCCGTGAATAGTTCTTCGCATCCCACGAGTTCCGCTCGTTCGGCATGGCCGACAAGGCGTAGACTTCCGAGGCCAAGATCGTGCGAAGCAGTTGCTTCTGATCAAACTTCTGTTTGCGGAAGTCGGCGG
>CAMCTH010000531.1 GCA_945877965.1 Planctomicrobium piriforme
AAAGAAGCGCGATCGACCTCCGTCCGAGCCGCGCACGTCAGTAAGCGGTGGGAGCGGGAACTCGCTACGCCCCTCACTCGGACGCTGCCGCGTCCGGTCTCTCCCCGGCGGGGCGAGACGGAGCGCGATGGAAATTGTCTCCGCTGCAACATACCCGCGGGCTTGCGCCCGCGGCTCGCCTCGAACTGTCAACTACCTTCCGTCAACCGTCAACTCTTCTTCCCCCAGCCGCCGCCGCCGGGGGTTTGCACGATTAGTACGTCCCCCGTCTCGGCGCGGAATTGCACGCGGCCGGCGAGCGGCAGATGCGTGCCGTCGGCTTTTTGCAACGTGTTGACGCCGAGCGCCCCTTCTTCGCCGCCGTTCAGGCCGAACGGAGCGTACGGCCCGCGGCGCTGCGTGACGAGCGAGACGTCGAGCGGTCGCAGGAACTCCAAGCGACGGACGATGCCGTCGCCTCCTTTGTGCAGCCCTTTGCCGCCGGAGCCACGACGGATGGAGAACTCACGAACGCGGACCGGGTAACGCTGCTCGATCACCTCGGGGTCGGTGAGGCGTGTGTTCGTCATGTGCGTGTGGACCGCGTCGGCCCCGGGCCCAGCGGCCGTCGCGCCGTTGCCGCCGCAGACCGTTTCGTAGTAGCCAAACGCCTCGTCGCCGAAGAGCGTGTTGTTCATCGTCCCTTGCGACGCCGCAGCAAGGCCGAGCGCGCCGAGCAACACGTCGACCGTCCGTTGCGACGTCTCGACATTCCCGCCGACGATCGCGGGACAATCTTCCGCCCGCTCGTCCGCCGGCGGATTCAGTAATCCCGGCGGTACGATCAGCGTGATCGGCGCGAGGACTCCTTGGTTCAACGGAATCTCTTCGTCGAGCAAACACCGCAGGCAGTACATGACGGCGGCCGTCACGATCGCGCGGTTCGCGTTCAAATTTCCCGGCGAGACCGGGCCGGTGCCGGTGAAGTCGATCGTCGCCGAATCATGGACGATCGTGATCGCGGCCGTGATCGGCGTGCCGTCGTCGAGATGATCCGTGAACTCGTACCGACCGTCGGGGATGCGGGCCAAGGCCGCGCGGGTCTTGCGCTCGGCGGCGTCGCGAATGTGCTGCATGTACGCCGCGACGACGGGCCACGAGTACCGCTCAACGAGCCGCAGCAAGTCGCGGGCTCCTTGCCGATTCGCCGCCGTTTGGGCTGCGATGTCGGCCAGATTGTCGGCCGGATTGCGTGATGGATACTTGCCGGAACAGAGTAGCGACTGCAGGTGATCGACGCGCGACTCGCCGCCGTCGACCAACAAGAAGTTGCGGATCAGCACCCCTTCTTCGGCCAGGTTCTTGGAGAACGGCGGCATCGAGCCGGGGCGGATCCCGCCGATCTCGGCATGATGCGCGCGGCTGGCGGTAAAGAACAGCAGCGAGCCCGCGTCGTCGTGGACCGGCGTGACGACGGTGACGTCGGGCAAGTGCGAGCCGCCGCGATACGGATCGTTCGTCACCACGACGTCGCCGGGCCGGAGCGTCGGGTTATCGGCGATGACCGCGCGGACCGTTTCCCCCATTGCACCGAGATGGACCGGAATGTGCGGCGCGTTGACGACCAGATCGCCCGTCGCAGTAAACAGAGCACAACTGAAATCGAGCCGCTCTTTGACGTTCACACTGCTCGACGTGTTGCGGAGCGTGATCCCCATCTGCTCGGCGATCGCCGCGAACTGGTTGTTAAAAATTTCGAGCAGCACGGGGTCGCACTCGGTGCCGATCTTCTCGGCCGTCCGACCGACTGCGTCCGTCAACAATAACTCGCCGCGCGCCAGCATCTCGGCGGTCCAGCCGGGATCGACGATCGTCGTGGCGGAATCCTCGCAAACGATCGCAGGCCCGACGAGTCGGTCGCCGGGACGGAGTTCGCGCCGTTCGAAGATCGCCGTCTCGCGCTGCGCGCCGTCGAAGCAGGCAGCCACGGTCCGCGCCGGCGACGGCTCGCGCGGCACGATCGCCTGCGCGGGTTCGTCGAGATCGCGCGTTCGGCCCGTTGCTTCGACCCGCACGGCGACGACTTCGATCCCCTTGCCGGGCCGACGATAGCCGAAGAGACGCTGGTGCTCCGCTTCGTAGCGTGCCGAGAGCGCGGCAGTAAAGTCGGGAGGGCGAGGTTCCCGCCGAGCCGTCTCTTCCGGCAGTTCGCGGCTCGGCAGGAGCCTCGCCCTCCCGTCGTTCGGTTCGCCGGCGGACCATTCTTCGACATCGATCGTTAGGTACGCATCGAGTCCTTGATAGCGCAGGTCGATCAATCGTCGCACGTCGATCCGCTCGGCCTCGATTCCTTCGCTCTGCACTTCGCGGCGCACTTCATCCGACAAACGATTAAAATCGTCGCCGAGCTTTTCGAGTAGCTCATCGGTAAGCGGTTGATAGACGCCCGCCGCGCTATGGCGGACGACGTCGGCGAGGCCGATGCCGTAGGCACTCAGCAGGCCGGCGTCGGGATGGCTGAGCACCTGCCGCATCCCCAACTCGCGGGCCACAGCGCAGGCATGTTGCCCGGCCGCTCCGCCGAAGCCGACGAGCACATAGTCGCGCGGGTCGTATCCTTTCGCAACACTCACCGCTTGGATCGCCTTGGTCATGTTGGCATTCGCGACTCGCAAGAAACCGTCGCACAACTCGACCGGTTCGAAACGCTTGCCGGTCGCCGCGGCGATCTGTTCGATCAACTCCGCGAGACGACGCTCGACGGCCGCCGCATCGAGCGCGAACGGAAAACGTTCAGGCAAGATTTTGCCCAGGCGGAAATTCAAGTCGGTGACGCAGAGCGGACCGCCGCGACCGTAGCAGGCAGGCCCGGGATCGGCACCGCCGCTGTCGGGCCCGACCGTGAGTTTGACGCCGTCGAAGCTGCAGATCGAACCGCCGCCGGCGGCGACGGTATGAACCGACGTCATCGGCGCGACGACGCGGACGCCGGCCTTTTCGGTTTCGTACTCCATTTCGAAGCGACCGTCGAAGCGAGCGACGTCGGTGCTGGTGCCTCCCATGTCGAAGCCGATGGCCCGCGCGAAGCCGGCGGCCTGCGCGGCCCGCGCCATGCCGACGACGCCGCCGGCGGGTCCCGAGAGGATGCTGTCTTTGCCGACGAATTTCTCCGCGGCGACGAGTCCGCCGGCGCTGGTCATGATGCGAATCTCGCTTTGCGGCAACGCGCGACGGAGCGACTCGACGTACGACCGCAAGACCGGATTCAAATACGCATCGACGACCGTCGTGTCGCCTCGGGAGACGATTTTCACCAGCGGCGCGACGGCATGAGACAGGCTTACTTCGGTGAAGCCGACCTCGGCGGCGATTCGGCCGACGACTTGCTCGTGCCGCGGATGGCGATCGCCGTGCAACAGGCAAACTGCAAGCGAGACTACGCCCGTCGCGTGCAGTTTCTGCAAGTCGCGGCGGATTGCGGCCTCGTCCGGCTCGTGCAGCACGGCGCCGTCGACGGCGACTCGCTCTTCGATCTCGACGACCGACTCGAATAGCGGCGCCGGCTTGATGACGCGGAGATCGAACAGCCGCGGGCGATTTTGGTAGCCGATCCGCAAGACGTCGGCAAAGCCGCGCGTTGTAACGAACGCAGTCCGCGCGCCGCGACGGGTAAGCAAGGCGTTGGTGCCGCGCGTCGTGCCGAGCCGGAGCGAGATCGGCGGGATCACGTCGTGCCGCGCGAGGCCGAGCAGCGTGCGAATGGCGAGAATCGGCGCAGGCTCGACGGCGGTCAACTCGTACGCTTGGCCGGCCGTGGGATCGATCGCCAGCGGCGGGTCGAGCGTGAACGCGACGTCGGTCGGACTTGCGTTGTTGATCGTCGCGATCTTCGCTTCGGCGACGACTTGGCCACGATCGTCGAGCAGGCGAAAATCGTAGCCGACGAAGAGCTTAGCCGGCGCGACGATCCGCTCGCGCGTCGAGCCCGGCCCGCAGCGTCCTTTGACGACGCCGGAGCTGAGCACTTTGGCGCGGAGTAGTTCGCCGTCGGGCTTGCGGCCGAAACAATCGGTAAACGTCCCGCCGACGTCGATCCAGAATTCCCAAGTGTTCTGCGACATAGCCATTTAGCCGCGGGGCTTGTCCCCCGCGCGCAACGTGGAACG
>CAMCTH010000532.1 GCA_945877965.1 Planctomicrobium piriforme
CGCCAGCAAGAGGCGTGGAGTGGGGCGACGCCTCGCTCCGGGGTTTCACCGCCGACGATGATTTTAAGACGCCGCACGAAGTCGATCCCTCCGAACTCGACAACCAAACGAACATGGCGGTGAAACCGCTCGGCGAGGCGATCAAGCAACCTGTTAGGCCGTAGCGAAGCCGCGGGTCAGCGCCGCACGCGCCCGCTGGCCGAACCGCCTAGCAGCGATTCGACTTCGGCGCGCGACGAGTAGTTAAAATCGCCGATGATCGAGTGTTTCAGACAGCTCGCAGCGACGGCGTAGTGCAGCGCTCGCTGAGGATCGCCGCCTAGTTCCGGCGTGCTGAGGGCGAACATCAGGCCCGCCCCGAATGAGTCGCCGCCGCCGACGCGGTCGACGATGTCGCGAATTTCGTACGGCGTGTATTTGCCGGCCGCGTCGAGCGGAGCATAGACCGAGCGATTTAGGCCAGCGTCGAAGAGCATGCCGCCCCACCGGTTGTAGTCGGCCGACAGGCTCTCGCGGAGCGTCACCGCCACGCGGCCGATGTTCGGAAATCGCTTAACGATCTCACGGGCCACTTGTTCATAGCCGGCGATATTCAGCTGTCCTTGTTCGATGTCGGTCCCCTCGGCGTGAATGTCGAGGACGTCGGCGGCGTCTTCTTCGTTCGCGATCAGGAGGTCGACCGATTTGAGGACCTCGGTCATGCACTCGCGGGCCAGCAAGTTCGGCGCGGTGCCTGGCCGCCAGCGCCAGAGTTTCTTGCGATAGTTGAGATCGCACGAGACCGTGCAACCGCGTCGCTTCGCTTCTTGCACCAAGGCGAGCGTCGTCCGATTCGCCTTCTCGCTGAGCGACGGCGTGATGCCGGTAGCGTGAACCCAACGAATGCCGTCGAGGGCCGCCGCGAAATCGTATTCCTCCGGACCGGCCAACGAGATCGCACTGTAATCGCGATCGTACGTCACGGTCGACCCGCGTTGGTTGGCGCCGCATTCGACGTAGTAGACGCCGAGCCGTCCTTCGTTGCGACGACGGATCGCCGAGACGTCGACGCCGAGCCCGCGCAGGTTGCCGACGACCGCGTCGCCGAGCATGTTCTGCGGCAGCATCGTCAGGTACCGCGCTTTCGCTCCGAACATCGAGAGCGATACGCAGACGTTCGCTTCCGCGCCCGCGAACGTCACGTCGACCGCACCGGGAAGAACTTGCGCCAGCCGTCGATGACCGGGAGGCGCGATCCGCATCATCACTTCGCCAAAGCCGAGAAACATGGGAGGGGGTTCAGGGTTGGAGGTTCAGGGTTCATGGTTAGCCGCGTCGCTTGCGACGCGCGTAGAACAAAGCATCCGCAGATTACACAGATTTCGCAGATGAGAAATAGGGAGAATTGACTTCATCTCTGAAAAAAATCTGCGTCATCTGCGAAATCTGCGGATGCATCCGACTGCTGGAGTAGGCTAGTTCGTCGACGTCTTCAGCAGAGCGCTCAGTTCTTTGACGACCGCGGCATGGGCCGGATCGTTTGCCAGGTTCTTTTGTTCCTGCGGATCGGTTTCATAGTCATACAGTTGCAGGCCTGCGCGGCCTTCGTCCCATTCGATGTAGCGATAACGCTCGGTCCGAACACTGCGGCCTTGGTAACCCTTCGTCTGCTTCTTGGCCTTCTTATCGACCGGCGGCACGGGCGAGCCGGGGGTCAAAGTCGAAACCGCCGTGCCGCGCGTCACTTGCGTGAAGGCGGGATGCGACCACGCGGCCGTCGGATCGTCGAGCAACGGACGGAGCGAGTCGCCGTCGGTCTTGGGCGCTTCAATGCCGCACAAGTCGGCGAGCGTCGCGTGCAGATCGACCAGTTCGACGGTCCGTCCGCACGGCTTGCCGTTTCCCTTGGCGCGCGGGTCGTAAATGATCAGCGGCACGCGGGCTGAGTTTTCCCAGATGCTCATCTTCTGCCACAGTCCATGCTCGCTCAGATGGTAACCGTGATCGCTATGAAAAACGACGATCGTCTTGTCGGTCAACTTCAGGCGATCGAGCGCGTCGAGCAGTTTTCCCACTTGCGCGTCCATGAACGAGATCGAAGCGTAGTAGGCCTGAATCGCTTCGCGACGCTGACGATCGGTCATCGCGTCTTGTTCCTTCTTGGCGCTGCCGAAAGCCCCTTCGGGCAAACCGTCGCGATAGTTCGACGGCAGTTCGACCGGCGTGCATTTCTCGAGCGGATAGAGTTCAAACCACTTCTTCGGCGCCACGTACGGCGTGTGCGGGCGGAAGAAGCCGCAAGCAATAAAGAACGTGCGGTCAAGGTGTTTCTCCAGCAAGCCGACGACTTCCGCGGCGATCAGGCCGTCGGTCTGCTCTTCGTCGGTCCCTTCGGCCGCCATCCAACTGAGCGTGCCGCCGTATTGGCCGGGGGTGAGCGTCGTGATCTTCGCTTCGTCGGTCTTATCGCGTCCCCTCGGGTTCACGGTCCATTGCCACGACGGCCGATCATCAAAGCCTTCGGTGCCGATCTGCGTCGGCACGCCGTAGTGATACAACTTGCCGACGCGACCGACATGATAGAAGGCCTTCTGGAAAGTTTGCGGCAATGTTTGCACCTCGGGCACCGCCTCGCGGAAGTGCTTGCTGTTGTTGTAGACGGTCGTGTGGTCGGGGCGCAGTCCGGTGAGGAACGACGCCCGGCTCGGATTGCAAAGCGGGAACTGGCAGTATGCCCGATCGAAGCGGACTCCCTTCGCCGCGAGTCGATCGATGTTCGGCGACTTAACGATCGGGTCGCCGTAGGTCGCCAAGCGATTGCAGAGATCGTCGGACGCGATGTAGAGGACGTTCATCTTGTCGGCGGCGGCGACAAACGTCGGCGCAGCGAACAGGAGCAGCAGGGCAAGAATGCGAGGCGTCATGACAAATATTCCTTTCGCAGCGGGATGCTCAAGCGAATGCGGGGGCGATCAAGGCGGGGCGTTTACGGATGTTTCTTCAGCTGTTCCAACGTCTTCTCCAACTCGTGAAGCGTCGCCTGGGCGGCGGGTTCGCGAGCCAAGTTCTTCATTTCATACGGATCGGTTCGCAGATCATAAAGCTCCTCGAAGCCGGGATGCTCGCGATAGCGAATCAATTTGTAACGATGCGTGCGAACGGCGTCGTATCCGAGACCGCGGGTGCGGGGAAAAACGTCGTCCGACGCGTGTTCGATCAGGAACGGCGTCCGCGGCTCGCGCGGTTGCCCGTGCAACAACGGAACGAACGAACGTCCCTCGACCACGTGGGGAAAGTTCGTGCCGCACGCGGCGAGCAACGTCGGGGCGAGGTCGACGGTCAACACATGCGACGATTCACGGACGCCGGGCTTCACCGTCGCCGGCCAACGGATGAGCAGCGGAATGCGGATCGCCTCTTCGTACGCTAATCGCCGCTCGACGCTCAGGCCGTGCTCGCCGTAGAAGTAGCCGTGATCGCTCGTGAAGACGACGATCGTGTTTTGCGCGGCGTTCATTTCGTCGAGCGCGGCGAGTAGTTGGCCGGTGCTTTCTTCGACGGCCGCCAGCATTCGCAAGCGACCGAGCACTTCTTCGTCCTTCGTGCCCGTCGCAAGCCCGAGAGGCGGCAACCCTGCGATCTCGCGCTGCAGCGCAGGCTTGCCGTCGAGCGGGTCCATCACATTGAGGCGGCGCGGAACGACGGCCCCGGCATAAAGCTGGGCATGCCGCGGCGCGGGGGTGAAATTCGCCGCCTTCGTCAGGTCGAGCGAGCCGTCGGCCCGTTGTTCGACGTCGGGATGCACCGCTTTGTGTGACACATAGAGGCAGAAAGGTTTCGTCCGCGGCTTCCGCAAGAACGCGATGGCCCGATCCGTGAACAGATCGGTCACGTAACCTTTCGCCTTGACGACGCGACCGTTGTCGTTGAACTCCGGATCGAAGTAGCTCCCCTGCCCTTTTACGCTCAGCCAGTCGTCGAAGCCGGGGCGCGGCGAACCGTCGACCCCCATGTGCCACTTACCGACGTAGCCGGTCTCGTAGCCGGCGTCGTGCAGCACCCGCGGGAACGTGACGAGTCGGTGCGACAGTGGGCTCCGATCCGTGTTATCGACGACGCCGTGCGTGTGCGGATACTGGCCGGTCAGCAGCGAAGCGCGGCTCG
>CAMCTH010000533.1 GCA_945877965.1 Planctomicrobium piriforme
CGACGTGCCGATGCCGGTCGCCAAGAAGCAGATCACGGAAGTGCTCAAACGACAACACCGGATTCGTCCCGGCGAGCCCGACGATTTCAACCTGCGCGACATGACGGAGCAGAGTGCCGCGCTCGGTTCGTCGGCGCAGATGATGGGAAGCCTGTTGCTATCCGTCGCGCTCATTTCGCTGGCCGTCGGCGGCGTCGGCATCATGAACATCATGCTCGTCACGGTGACGGAACGGACCCGCGAGATCGGCCTGCGGATGGCAGTCGGGGCTCGGCCGCGCGACATCCTGCGGCAGTTCTTGATCGAGTCGATTATTCTCTGCCTGCTCGGTGGCATTCTAGGGATTCTCATCGGCCGCGGCAGTTCGGCGGCCGTGCGGGTGTTCCTCCGTTGGCCGACCGAATCATCACTCCTGGCGGTGATCGCTTCCGTGTCGGTCTCGGTCCTCGTCGGCATCGCGTTCGGCTACTACCCGGCTTGGAAAGCGGCGCGGCTCGACCCGATCCAGGCGTTGCGGTACGAGTAGTCGGAAAGTATTAACCGCGACGCTACTCAGCGAGGGCCGCGAGTTCTTCCCAGCGCGCGAAGGCAACGTCGAGACGTTCTGATCGCGTCGCGAGTTTGGTTTGCGCGGCCGCAATTCCATCGCCCGATTGCTGATAGAACTCAGGCTTGGCCATCTCTTCGTGCAGCGCGGCGATTTCTTGCTCCAGCCGCTCGATCTCGGCCGTCAGCGATTGCAGTTCTTGGTTCTCTTTGAAGCTCAGTTTGCGCTTGCGGGAGTCGGCTTCTTTCTGCGAACGCGATGTCGCGGCCGGCTTCGTCGCAATCGCATCGCCGGCTGCCTCGGCTTGCATCGCGGCGGCTTTCGGTCGTTGTCGGAGCCAATCGTCGTAACCGCCGACGTATTCTTTCACGCCGTCGGTTTCAAACACCATCGTCGTCGCCACGACGTTGTTCAAGAACTCGCGATCGTGGCTCACCAGCACGACCGTCCCCTCGAACGCCACGAGTCGCTCTTCCAGCAACTCCAACGTTTCGGCATCGAGATCGTTCGTCGGCTCGTCGAGGACGATGATGTTCGCCGGCTTCGCAAACAGCTTCGCCAACAGCACGCGGTTTCGCTCGCCGCCGGACAAAAACTTCACCGGCGTGCGGGCTCGTTCGGCGCTAAACAAAAAGTCTTGCAGATAGCCGATGATGTGCCGCGACTTGCCTTCGATAAAGATCGCGTCGGAGCCGTCGCCGACGTTTTCTTGGACCGAGGCTTCTTCGTCCAACTGACGGCGCAACTGGTCGAAGTAGGCGATCTGTAAATTGGTCCCGAGACGTACGGTGCCCGACTGCGGCTCAAGTTGCCCCAACAGCACGCGAAGCAACGTCGTCTTGCCGGCCCCGTTTGGCCCGATGATGCCGATCTTGTCGCCGCGGACGATCGTCGTGGAAAAGTTCTTCACGATCGGACGATCGGCGTAAGCGTAGGTGACGTCCTCGACCTCGGCGACGAGCACGCCGCTCCGCTGCGCCGTCTGCACGACCATTTTGACCGGCCCGCTGACGGAACGTCGATCACTCCGCGTTCGTCGCATCGCCTCCAAAGCACGAACTCGCCCTTCGTTCCGCGTGCGGCGAGCCTGAATTCCCTTGCGGATCCAAACTTCTTCCTCGGCCAAACGTTTGTCGAACAGGGCGTTCTGCTTTTCTTCGGCGGCGAGGGCGGCTTCTTTGCGAGTCAGGAACGTATCGTAATCGCACGACCAATCGAACAGCCGACCACGATCGATTTCGAGAATGCGGTTCGACAACTTGCGGAGGAAGACGCGATCGTGCGTGACGAACAGGAGCGTCACGTTCGCACGGCTCAAAAAGTCTTCGAGCCAGGTGATCGCGTCGACGTCCAAATGGTTCGTCGGCTCGTCGAGCAGCAGGACGTCGGGATTCGACACCAAGGCCCGGGCCAGCAGCACGCGTCGCTTCATGCCGGACGAGAGGGCGGAGAACTCCGCGTCGGCGGGCAGCGCCATTCGCGAAACGATCTGTTCGACCTGATGTTCGCGCTTCCAAGCGGCGGCCGGGTCGTGTGCGTCGACCTTCGTGCCGGCGATAATGACGTCGTGCACGCGTCCCGTCACGTCTTGTGGGACGTCCTGCTGCAGCAGCGCGACCTTCGTGCCGGGCGAGAAAACGATCTCGCCGCCGTCGGGCTCCACTTCGCCGCACAGCATTTGTCGGAGCGTCGTCTTGCCCGAGCCGTTTCGCCCGAGCAAGCCGATTCGTTGCCCCGGTTCGATCTGGCACGAGACGCCGTCCAGTAGCGGCGGTCCGCGAAATCCGATCCGCAGTTCGCTCAAAGTAATCAGGGGCATCGTGGCAAATAAATCGAGGACGAAGAGTCGAGAGAGGAATTATATCCGGGCAGATCGCGGCGGCGGGCGATTTATCCCGGCGGCAGACGGGGCGTCGGCTTCACCAGCGGATGTTGCTCGTGGCGGCGATCGACGAACACGGCGACCCACTCGGCCAAGCGCCGGCCGAGCAACCGACATGCCGCCTGCGATTCTTCCGTGCGTGGTTCGCGGGCCGTCACGGCGCCGTAGTGCAACGTCGTCGTCTTGCCGGCATAGTCGGTCACGCCGAAGACCAAGAAGCCGAAGTTCATTAGCACCGTCAACAGCGATTGGCAGGCGAGTTCTTGTCCTCCGCCCCAACCGCCGGCCGACGAGAACGCGCAGCCGATCTTGCCGTCGACTTTCATCCAGTGCGGCCCCATCGTCTCGTCCCAGAAGCGCTTCATCTTCCAAGAGAGAATGCCCATGTTCGTCGGACTGCCGAGCGCCAAGCCGTCGCACCAGAGCACGTCGTCGGCCGTTGCATCGTCGAGGTGCTTCAAGCGGACTTCGACGTTGGGGACTTCGCGCACGCCGTCGGCCACCAACGCCGCCATCTTGCCGGTGTTGCCGCTCGCGGAGTCGTACAGGACGAGAACTTTGCTCATGGAAAACTTTCGACCGACGGCGACTTACGGCGCGCGGAGTTCGTACATCCCTTCGCCGACGTACTTGAGCTTGCCTTCCGCGGCGAGCGCTTCCCAGACGGCGCGCGGATACTGATTCGGCGGCGTGATGCTCAGAATCTGCGACTTGCCGCCGGTCAGCGGACTGCGGCCCACGCGCGAGTCTTGATCGAGCTGCGTCACTTTGATCCGCTTCTTAAACGCCTTGAGCGCGGCCTTGAGTTCCTCGGCCGACGGCTTGGCCGGTGCCGCAGGAGCCGGAGTCGCGGCCGTCGGCAGGCTTGGCGCTGCTTCTACCGTCGGCGACGGCGGATCGTTCGGCAAAGATGATTCGGCGGGAGTTTCGTCCATGGCAAGCTCTCTGCGATGTGGCGACGAAGGGAAGATCGAGTGCGAACAGTTTATACTTTGGACGGGCCGACCGTTTCCGCCTCGTGCTTGAGGCGATGATCGACGACGAACGGTCCGAACGGCAACAGTGAGGCGATGAAGGCTCCGGCCGTCTGGCCGAACGACCAGCGCCCTTGGCGAGCCGCGGGGATCATGGCCAGCACATAGAGGACGAACAGCGCACCGTGGGCACTGCCGACGATCCGAACCCAGATCGGCATGCCGGCCATGTACTTCAAGGGCATCGCCACGAAGAGCAACAGCAGATAGGAAACCCCCTCGAGCACGGCGACGAGGCGGAACAGCTTAATCGGATCACGAAACACGAACGGCTCTCCCCCAGGCGAATTCGATGTGACGACGGCGACCTTAAGCAACCGCAAGGTTGCCGACCGAAACGCGTGAAACGTCCAGTTGTACCGTCCGGGCGGGCTGCCGGCGATGCCCTGTCCGCCCGGTAATCGGCCGCCCGCGAACGTCAAAACGGCGGGGAAAGTGCGGGGACCGTAGTCGTTTTGACGAGGTAATGTAAACTGTCAGGTAGAGTTGTAGAGGCAACCCAGCTTGACGTCTTCGCCGTGAATGAGGATGTTGCAAGTAGCAACTCTTCGGAAATATCGTGCGTACGATCCTCGCCTATCTCGCCGCCGCCGCACTCACCCTGCATATCCTGCTGGGATGCTGTCTGCATCACGATCACGCCGTTTGCGTGACGGGATCGTGCT
>CAMCTH010000534.1 GCA_945877965.1 Planctomicrobium piriforme
CGATTCGCAGTCTGCTGTGTCTGGCCCGCAACGACGGGAAGTTGTTGTGGAAGAAGGATGTGACGTACGGCGATAAGGAACGTAATTGGAACGCCAAGTGGTACGGCAACGCGTCGCCCACGACCGACGGCGAGCGCGTCGTCGCCTGCTTCGCTTCGGCCGGTCTGTTTTGTTATGACCTCGACGGCAACCCGTTGTGGAGCCGAACCGACTTGGGCGCGTGGGAACACGTGTACGGCAACGGTTCGTCCCCCGTTCTCTACGGCGACTTGGTCATCCAGTGGTGCGGGCCCAATGAAAAAGAAGGACGCAACTGGCTGCTGGCCGTCGACAAGAAGACGGGCCGCACCGTTTGGGAGCACGATGAAAAGGGAGGTTCGTGGGGCACGCCTCTCATCGCGTCGATGGGTGGAAAAGATCAAATGATCTTGGGCGTTCCGAACCAACTGAAGGGCTACGACCCGGCGACCGGCAAGGAGCTCTGGTTCTGCGACGGATTGTCTCGGCTTGTTTACACCTCGGCTCTGTTCGGCAACGGTACGGCCGTCTCCATGTCGGGTTACGGCGGGGCTGCACTTGCCGTCAAGCTCGGCGGCAGCGGCGACATTACCGCCGACCGACTCTGGCACCACCCTAAGAACACGCAGAGAGTCGGCTCCGGCATGGTCATCGGCAACCACGTTTACATGATTGAAGACAGTGGCATTCCGCATTGTTACGATCTGAAGACGGGCGAAGAGGTATGGCAAATCGAGAAGCGCCCCGGCGGTGCAGGGACCTGGGGATCGATGATTCACGCCGAGGGGCGACTGTACGTCTTGATGCGCAACGGCGACACGCATGTGTTCCGAGCCAACCCGAAGTACGAACTGTTGACCACGAACTCGCTGGGGTCCGGCCAATCGACGAACTCCTCGCTTGCCGTCTCCAATGGCGAGATCTTTATTCGCACCTTCAAGAACCTCTGGTGCATTGCCGCACCGAGTTCCGGAACCGCTGCCAAGTAACACTGCGACGACGGTTGAAACTTTGAGTGCTCGAGCTCAACTCGCCCCGCCGCTTCGGAGAATGACGATGTTTCAGCAACGATGCAGAATCGCCGAGTTGCTTCGTCGGGCGACGATCCTGGCTGCGGTTTTGTCAACTCCGATGCCGTGTGTCGCGGCGGAAGATGAGGTATCCGAGATCAAGGCCGTTCATCGAAGCGGCCAGACGTTCGTCACTTGGAAAGATGTCGCAGCAGGCGAAGCGGGAGCCAAGTATCGTTACAGCCTCTATCGCGGGACGGAGCCGATCACGACGGGGAACTGGGAGCGTGCCGAACTGTGCTACCGCGGCGTACTGAACAATTCCGCCAAGCTCTACGGCGCTGCCTTCACACAAAAAGATCGCCTCGATCCCGGCAAGCCGTATGTCCAACTCGACCCTGACGGCTCGCCGTTGCCCCCCTGGAGCGGCCTCGCAGTGCACACCGCCCGTCGAACCGGCGCCGCGTACTACGCCGTGCTGGCGACCGACGAGATGTATAACGTCGTCGGCAAAATTATCCCTGGGCGAAACGCGACAATCGACGCCGTTACGGAACGCCCCTCGCCGATCCAACCTCTGAAACTCTACGATTCACGCGAGCGCACGGGGCCGTACGTCGCAAGCACCTGCATTACCGGTAAGCGCGGACTGCCGTTGCATCTGACGTTGCATGGCAGCCAATCCAACGGCGGCGGGGCCGGCGAATACGGCGATTACTATCTCTTTTTTGGAACGCCGGAGATGGGCTTTCGCGACGGTTTAGCCGGCGTGTTCTCCGTGCAAGAACTGCACGCGAAGGAAGGCAATCGTTTGCTCCTCCGCGTTCGCGACGCCGTCGAACATCCGAGCGGCAAGCGAGCGATGGAGACCTATTGGTTTGGGTACTACTGCACGCCGCAGGGAGCAGATCATTCGGAGCCCCGTGTCTATCCCTTCACGGCCGAGCAATTACTCTGGATCACCGATTGGGTCGTCGAGCACTACGGCGTCGATCGCGAGCGAGTCACCGTCGGCGGCAGTTCTTCGGGCGGCGTCGGGTCATGGAACTTCGGATTGCGGCATCCAGAACGCTTCGCCGCCGTCTACCCGATCATCGGCCGAGTCCGTCGGGTTCCAGCCATTCCGTTGGAAGGCAAGCTCGAACGGGATAATGCGGCGCTGATGGCCGACGGCAAGACGACGTACTACGACTATCTCGACGGCCCGAAGTTCGTTACCGAACACGCCGCCGATCTGTCGTTCGTCGGGTGGTCCTGCGGGCGGAATGACGGCTATGCCACTTGGCAAGAGAACATCGACATGGTGAAAGCGATGACCGCTGAGCATCACGGCTTTGCCTTCTCTTGGAACAACGGCGGACACGGCGAAGGAGGCCGGGCCATGACGCTCATCAACAAGTACTATCCGGTCGAGAAGTTTGCACACAACCTGAGCTATCCGGCGTTCGGGAATAGCTCGATCGATCAGAAGATGGGAAACGGCGACCCGCTGGACGGCGATCTCGTCGGCGGCATTAATCTGGGCTTCTCCTGGGATCAAGTCGTCGATGAACCCGACCGCTGGTCGGTGAGCCTGACCAACGACTTGGCACAACAAGAGATGACCGTCGACGTCACACCGCGCCGTTGCCGGCAATTCAAAGTTCCGCCCGGCAAACAAGTTCACTGGCAGTCGTCGCTCGGCGAAACGGGAAAGGCAACAGCCGATGCCGCGGGCCTAATCACCATTCGGCAAGTAAAACTGCGCCCCAGAGCCGCGGCGCTTCTAACTCTGCAATTTCAGTAAGCCATAAAGTGTGGCGCCATGTTGGCGTTTCCACGCGGCTCAGGCCGTCTTCTTCTTTGCGGCTCGTTTCGCTTTGGGCGACTTCTCGTCGGCGGGAGCGGCTTTAAAATCCTTGCCGTCATAGCTCGCGCGGACCGACATGCGCCAGGCGTCGAGATCCTTACGCATTTTGGTCACGAGTTCCGGATGCTCCGCGGCGAGGTTCGTTTTATGGGCCGGGTCGGCATAGATGTCGTAGAGGGACACGTTCGGATCGCCGCCGTCGTCGGTTGGTAGGACGACTAACTTGTATTTGCCGTCGATCCACACGCCGCGAACCTCCTTCACGAAATCGGTCGTGGCGAGTCCGTCGCCGGGTCGACCCTTTTCGCGGTTCCGCTTCTCTTCGCTCGGCGTTCGTTGCAAGAACCCCATCCCCTGCGGACGCTCCTTCAGCTTGCCATCCAATAACGGCAACAGGCTGATGCCGTCGAGCGGCGGTTGCTCAGGCATCTTCACGCCGACGATCTCGAGCAGCGTCGGATACATGTCCCATTGGCCGCACGGGAACGACGTCTGAAGCGGCTGCTTGATCCGTGCGGGCCATTCGAAGCACGCGACCGTTCTCGCGCCGACGCTCTGCTTTCCTTTGCCCGACGGGTCTTGCGATTGCGGCGTGATGCCGCCGTTGTCGCTGGTGAACCAAACGATCGTGTTCTCCGCGATGCCGAGCCGCTTCAGTTCCTTGCGCAAGTTGCCGACGGCCGCATCGAGGCCCGACACTTCGCCGAGAAAGTTCTGCCGCTTCTCCGGCAAGTTAGGGTAGAGCGATTTGAACTCCGGCGCGGCCACATGTGGGTCATGGGGCGAACCGAAACAGACCTGCACGAAGAACGGCTGCTTCGCCGTCGCCTGCTTGTCGATGAACTGGAGCGCCAAGTTCATCGCCGCAACAGACGTGTCCCCTACGAGCGGCACTTCTTCCTGGGTGTTCCCCACCTGCAGCGTCGCGCCGAGATCGTAAAAGTTGAGCTTCCAAATCGCTTCGTCAAATCCTTGGTTGATCGGCGACGACGCCCCCTTGCCGAGATGCCACTTGCCGAAGTGCGCCGTCTTGTAACCCGCAGTCTTCAGCGCCTCGGGCAGCGTGATCTCCTGCGGCCGCATCGTGCCGAGTTGATGCAGTCCGGTGCGAAACGGATTGCGGCCGGTCATGATCGTGAACCGACCCGGCGAACACATCTGCTGCGACGCGTAGAAATAATCGAACCGCACACCTTGGGTCGCCATCTCGTCGAGATGCGGCGTCTTAACGTCGGGATTCCCCTGGTA
>CAMCTH010000535.1 GCA_945877965.1 Planctomicrobium piriforme
CGAGTACCACTGGTTCCAAAGCGGCACCGGCGGCAGCGGCTCCGTGGGGGAAAGCTTGCCGCGAGGGAGCTTGTCGAACAGTCCGTCGACCTGATTCCAGGCGAAAAACTCGCCCCGTTGCTCGGCCACCGCTTCGCGCAGCGACGTGAAGTCGGCTTCGATCGGGAACGATTCGGCGCGGGCGGCCGCGACGACGAACTCATCGCGAACCGTCGTCACGTCGTTCTTCGCGCCACTTTCATCAGGCGTCGCCGCCGCGGAAGTGCCGTCGTCGGTTAGTCGCACGCGGTACTTCCCCTCGGGCAGGCCGGAGAGCGTCGTTTCGAAAACGTTGCGGAGGTTGCGCCGCGGCGCGAGTTTGACCGTGCGATTCGGCCGACCGTCGGTTTCGACGATCACCTCGACCTCGCCGTCGTCGGGCAAGTAACGCTCGTCCTGGTAGCGAACCTCGACGACGACCGGCTTGCCGAGTTCGTACTGATCGTCGGCGACGCGCAGTACCGCGGGCCGGCCGCCGTCGTGCGACAGACACAGATAACGCAGCGCTTGCACCCAGTACCGCGCGAAGTAAGCATCGCCCAAGCGAAATCGCCACCGCCACGTTTCGTCGGTCGCATGGTACAAGACGATGCCGCGACCGGCGCGTTGCAACGCAATCACCGGTCGCGTCGAGCCGTCGGTCGCATCGTACGTTTCGACCATGACCTGTGCCGTCTTGCGCAGGTCGGCTCGCCAAACCCAGTAGAGCGGCGGCAGGTTTTGCCAGACCGTCTGCGTGTCGCCGCCGTCGTCGGCCAGTTGGAAGATCGGTTCTTCGACGGCTGCGGGGGTCAGGCGGATCGTCGCCCCGCGACGCTTCGCGGCGGCGTCGGGCGGTTCGCTTTTGTTCCAGTCGATCGGCAGCAACTCCGCGAGCGGCGTGCCGCGATACGCCTGCGGCAAATAGCGCGGTCCGGCCGCGAAGACGACGCCCCGTCCTTTTTCCAACACATAATCGCGCAAGTGCCCGATCGCCGCCGGGCCGAGGAAATCGGGATCGACGTCGCCGAAGATCACAACGTCGTACTTCAGCAACTCTTCGAGCGTCACGGGAAAGACCGTCATCACGCTGGGATCGGTCCGCGGATAGTCGGGGTCGGCTTCTTGCAGCACCGACGTGAGCTTGACCGTCGAGTCGCGGCTGAGCATCTGTTTGAGATAGCGAAACTCGAAGCTCGGGTACGACTCGACCAACAGCACCGCAATCTGATCGGTCCGCACGTCGACGGCCGCCTCGGCCTGGTTGTTCGTGAGCGTCGCTTCGTCCGGCAGCGGTGCGATCTCGACGAGATAGCGAAACGCGCCGGTCTGCGTCGGACGATAGGTCAGTCGCACGGCTTGCCCGGCCTCGTCGGGACCGAGCTTGATTTCCTTTTCGGTCAGCGGCGTCTTTGAATCGGCCGAGCGCAGCGTCACCTTGACCTTTTTGCCTTCGACGCCGCGGCCGAGCACGTTGAAATCGAAGCTGACCGGGTCGTTGATCGTCACCCGATCACGGACTTTCAATTCGGCGATCTCGACGTCGATCGCCTTCTTCGTCTCGCCGAGCCCTACGGTGAAGACCGCTGTGTTCCGCTCGGCGGCAAGGGCCGCGACGTCGGGCAGCGCGGAGCCGGCCGTGTTCACGCCGTCGGAAAAGAGGACGACCGCCGCGATCGGTCGGCCCCGCAGTTCGTCGAGTGCGGCCCGCAGGCCGTCGCCGAGTCGCGTGGCCGGGCCCGTCGCTTTGGCATCGGTCAGCGACTTGCGCAACTCCGGGAGATCATCGGGCAGCCGTCGCGCGGAGTCGGAAAGGGTGAACGTCTGCAGGCGGTAACTCTGCTCGGCGAGTCGCCGCAGAAAGGCGGCTTCTTTCTCCAGCAACAGCGCGCGGGCCAGGTTCCATCGCGAGGCGGGAGTTTCGCTCGCCGCCGACGACGCAGTCGGCGAATCGGGCGTCGTTTTCGGCGGTAGGCCCTTGGCGACTTTCGCGGCGACGGCTTGCCGCTGCTGTTCGTCGGCATAGCGATCGACGATGTTCATGCTGTCGGAATCGTCGAGCAGCACGACGACGTACGGCAAACCGGCGCGGCGGAGCGTGAGACTCAGCTCGCCGATCATCAACGTCAGCACGCCTACGGCCAGCAGTCGCAGCGTCGCGGGGAGCCAGCGTTTGCGGAACGTCGCCGTGCCGCTTCCCCAGTAGGAGCGGATGACGACGGCGATGACGACCGCGGCGGCGAGCAACATGACCGTCGCGCCGAGCGGACGCAATAATTCGATTCGACCGACGACCGACTCTTCGCCGGCGGCGGGAGCGACGCCGAGCCAACGCTGCAACCAAGCAGGGCATTCGAAGTTCATACGCGCCGCCTCCCGATACGACCCGACCACCACGTCTCGACGAGGGCGGCCAGGAGTGCGGCGATGAGGAGATTGCGCGGCAGCGAACTTGCGTTGGCCGTCGTGACGAATTGCGTTTCGGAATCGGAGAAGTCGCGGACGTCGGTCCCGTAGGCGAAGCGGACTTGCGACCAGGTTCGATCGGTCAGTCGACCCGGCGGCAATTTCACGAGGTCGCTCTCGCGCGGGTCGCTGTTGACGGCAAAGCTTTCGACGAGCGGCGGCGGGCCGGAAATGTGGGCCGTGTAGACGCCGCCGAGCGGCACGTCAGCCAGCGACCAACGATAGAACTCTCCTTGTGCCGCGACTTCGGCCGTTTCCGGGGCGGGCTGCTTCTCGGTCGTCGAGACGGCGCGCGGGGCCGACTCCGGACGCGGGACGTCGACCGTCACATGCGCCGTCGCGGTCGTGCGGCGGAACGTTCCTTGTAGCACGTCGCCGACGGTCAATGCATGATGGGCCGCCCGACCGCCCACGGCAAACGACATAATCTCTTGCACAAGCGGCACGAAGCTCGGACTGAGCGGCATCGTCGTCCAGGTTTTTTCCAAGCCCGTCGCCAGCAGCAGCGAGCGGCCCGCGCCGATCGACTCTTCGACCAACATCAGGTCTTTCGCCGGATTCAAAAACTCGATGACGCGCCGTGCTTGCGGAGCGATCGACGGATCGAGGCGGAAGTAGCGATAGACCGGCGTGTTGAACAAGCCCCCCTGTTCGCGGCCGCGAAATTCGGCGAGCAGCGGATGCTCGTACTGCAGCGGGTTCAATCGATACTGCGGTTCGGAGATGACGGCGCCGAGCTGAGCCGGCAGGATGCGCGTCGCCCCGGCCGCGAGTTGCGTGTTGTAATGCTCGGCATCGACGTGCGGACCGAGCACGAAGATCAAGCCGCCCCCGTCGCGAACGTACGCATGCAGCCGCCGCACGGACTCGGGCGCGAAGCGGCGAACGTCGACCGCGCAGACGACGTCGTAGTCGGGCAGATCGTGGCGACGCAGATCGGCTTCGACGGCGAGATCGACCTGCACCGGCGAGGCGTCGGCCGTCTCGGCTCCCGGCTTCAAGCGGAGGGCCGTCTCCAAGTTCCGCACGCCGAACTCGGCCTCGGGCGACAAGGCCGGCTCGTGGACCAGGAGTACGCGAAGATGCGGCTTCACTTCGAGCACCAAGCGGCGGCGATCGTCGGCCGCGAGACGATCGGGGGCCAACTCGATTTCGTAGACCCGTGAGCCGGGCTCGCGCGGCGTCGCCGACGACGGCGTGTCGAACACCAGCGTCGTCTCGGTGCCGGGATCGAGGTCGATCGTTTTCTCGTCCAACTTACGACGATCCAACAGCAGCGAAGCCGTGACGCCGGACCGCGGGTTGCGGCCGAAGTTGCGGACGACGGCCCGTATGGTGGTCGGCAAGCCGACGACGGCGAACGGTTCATCGGCGGACAACTCGATGACGGCCGTATTGTCGGCCTCGCTGACGCCGACGTCGACGACGGCCAGCGTCGCTTCGTTCCCCCACCGTTCGCAGCGCGCTTGAAACTCGTCGAGCGAATCGCGACGCCCCGCTTCGCCCGCCGGGTCCCAGGTGTGTTTTCCCAGGTCGCTCAGGAAGTGAACTTCGCGGCGACGAATCTGCGGCAGCGACTCGCGGGTCTTGGCGATCACGCGATCGATTTCATTCAAGCACGACGGCAGATCGCCGGCGCC
>CAMCTH010000536.1 GCA_945877965.1 Planctomicrobium piriforme
CGCTCGGCATTTTGAACCAAGCTTGGCCGAGCGAACAGAAAGTTATTTTTGACGAAGCCCAACGGACTGCGATCGGTCTGTTGGAACGGCTCCGCGTCGAGAAGCGGACGGCCGAAGCCGACGCTTTCCAAGCGGCGATGAAGGCCGCACTGGTTCGCGATTGCGTTGTCACCGTCTCCTGGTCGGGCGATGCCGACGTCGACCTGATCGTCGAAGAACCGGCCGGCACCATGTGCTCGTTCCGTGTTCCGCGCACGACCTCGGGCGGCGTGTTGATCGGCGACACGTTCGACAAGACGACCGGCCTGCGGACCGAAACGTACGTCTGCCCGATCGGCTTCAACGGCGATTACCGCATGCTCGCCAAGCGCGTTTGGGGCAAGGTGATTGCCGACACGCTGACGGTCGAGATCATCAACCACCAAGGGGCTCCGAACGAACGCCGCCAACGCAAAGTCGTGCCGGTCGAAAAGGACCAGGCTGCGATCGCGTTCAATCTGCAGAACGGTCGCCGCACGGAATCGCTCGAAGAGATCCAAGTCGCCAACGCGGTGCAAAGCCAAGTCGACGTCGGTCGGCACATTCTGGCCCAACGCATCGGCAACTCGGACGTCGGCGGTACCAACCCGTTCGACCCGCGCACGAACCCGGGCTTTTATCTCCGCGGCGCCGTCGGCTATCAACCGTTGATCATCACGTTGCCGACCGGGACCAACATTTCGGTCACGGCCGTCGTGTCGCACGATCGCCGCTACGTCCGGGTCTCGGCCCAGCCGTTGTTCTCGACGATCCCGAACGTCAACACGTTCAACTACAGCAGCGGCTCCAGCGGCACCAGCAACGGTGCCTCCGGCAGCGGCACCTAGTTCATCGATCGAACGTGCTGGTTTGAAATTGCCATCGGGGCCGCGGCGGATTCACTCCGTCGCGGCCCTGTGCTTTTGAAGGCCGTTCGCTCTTGAACTCTTGGACGGCCGACGTTCAGCGCTGCAAGCCGGGAATGATATCGAGCTCCAGCGTCTCGACGAGCCCGGCACGGAAGCGTTCCCAAGCGATCGCTCCCATCACCGCGTTGTCGGTGCAGAGTTCGCGCGGGGCGATGTGCAACCGCACGCCGTTACGCTGCATTGCTTCTTGCAGCTTGGTGCGAAAGCGCCCGTTGGCCGCGACGCCGCCGCCGACGCAGAGTACCCGATGCCCCGTTCGCGCTAAGGCTTGCTCGGCCTTGCGAATCAGCACGTCGACGACCGCTTCTTGAAAACTCGCCGCTAAATCGGCGATCAATTGCTGCGTCGGCCGCGCGTCGGCGACCTCCGTCCCTTGCGGAGCCAACGCATAGCGGACGGCCGTCTTGAGCCCGCTGAAGCTGAAATCAAGCCGATCGTCGTTCGCAAACGTCCGCGGAAAGCGAAACGCCTTGGGGTTGCCGGTCGCGGCCGTCTTTTCAATCGCGGGGCCGCCGGGATACGACAGTCCCAGCAGGCTGCCGACCTTGTCGAACGCTTCGCCGGCGGCATCGTCGATCGTCCCGCCAAGGACGTTGAACTCCAACGCCGAGCGACAATCGAACAACGTCGAATGTCCGCCGCTGACGACGAATCCGATGCACGGAAAGACTTCTTCCTGCGCCGCCACGCGACACGCATAGACGTGTGCATGCAAATGATTGACGGCCACGAGCGGCAAATCGAGCGCGGCACACAGCGCTTTCGCCGCCGCTAAGCCGACGAGCAGCGACCCGGCCAACCCCGGTGTGTTGCAGACGGCCACGACCGTCAGCTCGGCGAGCGTGACATCGGCCCGTCGCAACGCCTCGTCGATCACCGGCAAGATCCGTTCTACGTGAGCCCGCGACGCCAACTCCGGTACGACGCCGCCGTAGATCCGATGCAGTTCGTCTTGCGAAGCGACGACCGATCCGCGGATCTGCAGCTTCTCGTCGATCACGGCCGCGGCCGTCTCGTCGCACGTCGATTCGATAATGAGCAGCATGCGTCACACCCTGGCGTCCGCACGGTGCGTGCGAGACCGAACGACTAGCTTACCGACTGACGCCGCAGTTCGTCGATGAGGGAGGCATTCCGACGAACCCATTCCAGGCTCTCTAACAACGTCGCCGCCTCGGAGTCCTCGGGATCACGATCGCGCACTTTCTGCAGGCAGACCTTGGCCTGATCGTAACGTTGCTGGGCGATGTAAACCTTGCCGAGCAGCAGCCCCGCTTCGTCTTGATCGCATTCCGGCAATCGCTGAGCTTGGATCAAGTACTTCGCGGCCTCGTCCCATCGCTCCAGCTGCATCAAGTTCGCGGCCCGTAACGACCAAATGTAGCCGAGTTCGGCATTGTCCGGCACTTCGCACGCTTCGGCATAGGCCTGCTCCGCTTCGTCCCAGCGGCCCGCTTCGTTGAGCGACAGCGCCAAATGCACGAGGATCGTATCGTCATGCTCGTCGTCGTCCTCGGCATCCAACTCCGAACTGGCTCGCAACTCGACCACGGATTCTTCGTGACGACCGAGTTCGCGTAATGCCTTGCCGAGCAGATAGCGGGCCAGCGCATGATCGGGGCGATGACGAACGTACAGCTCCAGCAGTTCGACTTGCGCAGCCTCGACGGGTTCCCCGTCCGACTGGCTTTCCAAATCGCGAATCGCCGTCCACGCCCGATCTAAAACTTGCTCGCTTGCTTTCATCGACTTCGGTCCTTGCTTGCTTATCTTCTGCAACTCTTACGCGTTAGAAAAACGACGCGGCCGTTTCCCCGAAAGTTGGGAAACGGCCGCGCTGCGTTCGTGAAAGAATAACGGACTCGTCGTTGAACCGCTGCCTACCGCTCGTTCCGACTACTCGGCCTTCGCTTGGGCGGCATCGGCTCGGGTGACGAACTCGATCGCCTTCTGCAGTTGGCGATCGACGAATTCGCTCTTTTCTTCGGGATCCGACGGCGATTTCGCGCCCGGCTTCACTTCCTTCGGTGGGGCCTTGGCCGAGTCGCCGGCCGGTTTCTTCGGCTTCGGGGTCGGCTTCACGGCCGGCTTGGCTTCGTCTTTGACCGGTTCCTTGTCGTCGTCGGCTTCGACCTTCGTCGCGCCGCGCTTGATGCCCGGCGAGTGGCTCACCAGCAGCAAGTCGCGATCGCGGCGGACTTTGACGAGTTCCGAAAGTTCTTCGTCCGGCAGCTTCAGGTCAAAGCCCTTGTCGGGCATGACGCCCCACTGGTCGGTTTCCTTCGCGTCCGGGTAGCGATGAATGTTCTTGCCGCTCGGACGGATGTAAGCCGCGGTCGTCAGCTTCAAGGCGCTCTGGCCTTCTTCCAGTTCGATCACGTTCTGCACGCTTCCCTTGCCCCAAGTCCGCTCGCCGACGACGATCGCCCGCTTGTGGTCTTGCAAGCAGGCCGAGACGATCTCGCTGGCGCTGGCGCTGTAGCGATTCACGATCACGGCCATCGGGAAGTTTTCAAACGTGCCGGGCTTGCGAGCCGTCACCGGTCGCTCGGCCGTGTTGCGTCCCTTCGTGCTGACGATCATCCCTTCGGAGATAAACAGGTCGGAGATCTCAATCGCCGACTTCAGCAACCCGCCCGGGTTGAACCGCAGGTCGAGGATGAACCCCTTCATTCCTTGCGATTTCAGCTGTTTCAGGGCCGTTTCGAGTTCGTCGGCCGTGTGGCGGCTGAAGGCGGTCAGGCGGACGTAGCCGATCTTCTTCTCGTCGTCGAGCATGAAGTTCCATTGGTCTTTGTCGTCCCGCTTGTCGCCCAGGACCGTCTCGACCTCGATGATCTGCCGGGAAATCGTCAGCGTCTCGCGGCGACGATCGTGGGCATGCATGACCGTGAGTTTCACGCTCGTGCCGGGCTCCCCCTTCATTCGCTTGACCGCTTCGTCGAGGGTGAAGCCTTCGGTCGACTTGCCGTCGATCTCGACGATCATGTCGCCGGCTTCGATCCCCGCCATGTACGCGGGACTGCCGACCAGCGGGCTCAGCACCTTGAGCAGGCCGCGATCGTGCGTGATCTGAATGCCGATGCCGCCGAATTGGCTTTCGACGCTCGTCTTGAAGCGGTCGATTTCTTCGGGGCTGATGAAGTTCGAATAGGGATCGAGCTC
>CAMCTH010000537.1 GCA_945877965.1 Planctomicrobium piriforme
GATACCACGCGAGTTGGCCCTGCGTCATGGCCCAGGCGATCTCGGGACTGTGCCAGCCGGGCAACGGATTGCCGGCGCCGACGTACCGCGCAATCTGCGTCGCTACGCACAACCCAATCTTGCCGCGACGCATGTCGGGCAGCGCCACCGTCCCGCGGGCTCGATCGACTGTGTCTTTCTTGCCCTCTTCACGTTTACGGATTTCATGGACCGTCTTCGTGAGATCGCGGTTCCACTCGAGGGCGTTCATGCTGAGATCGAGATGACAGTCGAAGAGTAACATTGAGCGGTATGGTTCGTGAGTTGAATGGGAAGAAATGGCGCAAGACAGTCGGCTTACAAGTCGACGACGCGACGCGCAAAGACCGCGCTGACCCTATCACCCCGACGAACGAGAATCAAGCCGACCGACGCATCGCTTGCGGCATTACCTGTCAGCGGTAAATCGCGGCGCAGCTTTTCGAGGTCGACGTCGATGCCGCGCTTCTTAAGTTCTATAGAACCGACGCCGCGTTCAGTGAGCCAACTCCGCACACGCCGCAGATCGAACGGCATTTCTTCGAGGACTTCCCACGAATGCACGAGCGCGTCGGTGAACGGAGCGTCGCCGGTCAGGTAGACGCTGCCCGGATGCACGGCGGCGATTTGATATTGTTGCGTGATCGCGCCGGTCAACTCGGCGGCGAGCACGGCCGCGTCGGGTTCGAACAAATAGGGTCCGAGACGTTCGACGCTCGGAACGAACAAGTCGCCGCGACCGACGAACGTGCGGAACGTGCCATCGTCGGCGACGGCCGTGGCGCGACGCTCGCCCGGTCGTTGCGCGAGTTCGCCGAACCAGGCGACGAGTTGCTTGCACTCGCCGCGGCGACTGATCCACTCCGCTTCGCAACGCTCGCTCCAACTGATCGGCAAGTCGGCGGCCGGTGCGAGCTTGATCGCGCCGCGCGGATTTGCGTCGAGCAGTTCATCGAGCGTTTCGGTACTCGGTTCGTGCAGGTCGGTGCGCGTCGTGCGACGTCCGGCCGGCCGACGATCGGGATCGATATGCCAGGCGGCGAACTCGACGACGCGCTCGGGAACTACATCGCTTGCCTCGACCGTCGCAAGAAACTTCTCGCCGTAGATTGAGCCGTGTACTTGGCAATTCGCGGCGGCACGCAAAGCCGCGATGGGCGCACGATCGATACCGACGGTCGGACCGCGTTGCCCGAGCGAGAGCAAGTCGCCGCCGATGCCGCAGCAGAAATCAACCACGGGCTGACGGGCCGGAAACCTCGCTGCCTTGTAGTTCGCGGTGACTTCGTCGGTTGCTTGCTCCAGACCGAGCGGCGTGAAGAACATTCGATCCGCGTACGCGAATTTGGTACGAGCCCGCTTTCGCAACGTCGTTTGTTCGACGATCAATCGAGCCCGCTCGGCCGTCAGCAACTTGCGAAGTCGCGTGATGACCGCCAACTCGTCGCCGGTCGCCGCAGCGGCTTCCTGCAGATACGGTTCGGCGTCGGGGCCGATCAACCAGCGTTCGTCGTCGTCGGCCATGCGGATCGTAGGGGAGAGAGAGGGTTGCGGAGGTCGAGGCTGACGCCGGGAACGGAAGTAAGGAGTATAGCAGTCTTCGCCGAGATGCCGACCGCAACGCGCACGCTAAGCGGCGACCGCTCGCCCCATGAACTTGAGCCAATCCGTCGATAGTTCTTGTGGCGGATGTCGTTTTTCGTTCTGCCTACTCCCGTCTGCCTACCGCCTACTCTCTTAAGGAGTCGCTATGTTCGGTCGCGGCTGGATGCTTGCCTTTCTGCTCGGCGGAGCGGTGTTGCCGTACGCGCTGTCGTCGAAGTCGTCGGTCCGCGAGGCGCTGACCGCGCCGCTCTCCGTCTTCAACAAAGCGGACGACAAAAAGGGGGACGCGAAGCCGGCGACGGGCGAGCAAGCCAACGATCACCTCGCCGCGGGCACTTCGCCGCATCCGGCCTCACCGAAGTCGACGGTGCCGCAACCGCGCAGTGCGGGCGAACTGCCGTTCATTCCATTCGAGCAAGCGCTGTCGTGGCGAGTGTCGCCAGCTTGGGTGATGGGGACTTGGCCGCGGGTGACGACGACGCTGCCCGAACTCGAGCTGCAAGGCTACCGCGTCTCGCTCGTCAGCGGAACGGCCGAGAGCGACATCGCCGGTTCGCTGACGTATTACTTCGACGGCAAGCAATCGTTGCAGCGGCTCACGTTCAACGGCTCGACCGGCGACGCCAAACGACTCGTACAGTTCCTCATATCGCAGCATCGTTTCCAACGCCGCCTGGGCGAGGACCCGAGCACGTACCTGTATCAGGTCGAACAAGACGACAAAGCGCTGAGTGAGTTGAAGATCAAAGCGGCGTCGATCGTTCGAGCGGGAAGCCCACTGGCGCGATTCGAAGTGACTTTGGAGATGCGACGACCGGAGGAATAATGGAAAGTATGAAGTGCGAAGGCGGAAGTATGAATTCATACTTCGCACTTACGACTTCATCCTTTTCTACTGTTCGCCCGGCGGTTCGTGTTCGTAGTCTTTCCACTTCATTGGGCGGCGGAAAGGCTCGATGCGGAGGACGACTTCGCCGTTTTGGAAGATGCGGACCGTGCCGCTCGACTCGCTTACGGCAACGGCGACCGCTTTCGTGGCGCGGCTAATCGCGGCCGCGGCCCAGTGGCGAGCGCCGAGTCCCTTCGAGAGCGTGATGTCGGTCGCCGGAGCGTCGATGTATTGCGCAGCCGCTTCGACCGTGCCATCGGCGGCGACGATGATCGCGCCGTCCATCTGCGCGATCTCTTTGATCCCTTCGCGAACGCGCGAGCTCTTGAGGTTCCGCTCTTTGCGGCTGTAGCCCTTCACCGGATCGAAGCCGGTCACATGGCACGTCTTGCGAACCTTCACCGAGTCGCCGACGACGAACAGCGTGCCGACCGGCTTCCCTTCGCGACCTTCGCGGCCGACTTCCAGGGCCAAGTTAACGACCGTTTGTAGCGTGTCGAGCGGCACGCGGGTGCCGAGCTGTTGCAAGTCGCGAACCGTCAGCCGACCCAAGTGATCGTCGAGGTCGACGACGCTCATCGAGTCGAGCGAGCCGGCCTCGAAGCCGCTGTAGAGCGCCGCGACGCGCGAGCCCGGTGCGAGTTGCTCGTCGGAGATCGCCTTCAGCAAGGCTTGCGAGATCTTGTCGTAGACCGGCATCTCGCGCATTTCGACGAACACGCACGCCAAGCCGGAGTCGATCGCCTTGACCAACGCATCGGCCGATTCAATGGCGACGATGACCTTCGTCTTTTCGGCCTGAGCTTTGATCGATTCCCAATCGGTATGGTCTTCCAATAAGAGCAAGACGGCATCGGCGCCGACCGACTGAGCCAGTCGGACGACTTCGCCGAACATCGTCAAAAATTCTTCGTTGGAACGGACCATGACCCGGGACCGGGAGAAGACGAGAAGGGGAGAAACCCGCCGCAACGCCGCGAATGCGGTCGGCGACAGCCGCTGGAGGCTGCGGGCATGGTAAAGGGTTTCGCCCGGTCGGGCAACGGGAAATGCCCGCCGTAGAAACGCAACGGCGACGGCTCGTCTGGGGCGAGCCGTCGCCGCGGCAGCATGAATCCAATTGGCTTAGTCGTTCGTCGGCGCCGATTGACGTTGGGCCGTCTTGATCGGGCGACGCGAAACCAAACCTTCGTACGAGCGAATCGGTCCGCCGTAGACCCGTTCGTTGTAAACCTGCAAGGCATGCAACGCATGCCCCAGGTGTCCGATCTCCCATTCGTGCTGCGAGTCGAGCAGCAGGTCGGTGACGTACTTCACGGACTTCGTCACGCGGGGATCGCGGAGTTGCTCGTCGGAGAGCGAGAAGCAGAGCCATTCGAGCATGTGGCCGGTCGTCTGCAGGCGACGGTCGAGATCGATGCGTGACTCGCGACGCACGAACCACGCGGTGCTGAACGAGCCGTCGGGGTTTTGCAGGCCGAACGTGTACTTGTGGTACTGATCGATGTACTTTTGGGCCTCTTTATAGATCCCTTCGATCGGTTCGCCCCGCTGCTCTTTCTTGCGAATCGCGTAGCTCAGGCCCATCAGGCG
>CAMCTH010000538.1 GCA_945877965.1 Planctomicrobium piriforme
GACACAGCACTTTCAATTTGCCGCGACGCTTCATCATCGCCCGTCGCTACGCCGCATTTCGCCCCTTCTAGATTCCGAGTCGATTTCTATGACACGCACTCTGCTTGCCGGTTTCGTCCTGCTCTTTTCACTGTGGCTGACCGGTCCGACGACGACGCCGGGAGCGGAAGATGCACCTGCCAAGTCGCTGCTGAAGAACGGCGACTTTGAACTCGATGCCGACGGCGACCGCTGGCCCGACGGTTGGGTGAAGGCCAAAGTCGGCTGCGAGTGGGTGACCGAAGGGGATGCGCACTTCTTACGCTTGCACTCGACCAAGCCGGGCGAGACCGTACTGCTCTATCAACCGCAACGCCTGCCGACCGACGTGCGGGCCGTGGAGCTTGCGTGGCGTTGGCGCGTGACGGACCTGAAGCCGGGCAAGCAATCGTGGCACGATGCCCGTGTGATGCTCGGCTTCCTCGACGCCGAGGGAAAGAAGATGACCGGCGCTCCCGGCGCGCCGTATGTTCGCAAGAGCACCGACGGCTGGAGCGAGCGGAGCGTTAAATTGCTGATTCCGGAAGGAGCCCAGACGCTGGAGTTCATGCCGGCCCTGATGCAGGTCGAAGCGGGAACGCTCGATCTCGACGACGTGACGATTCGCGCGATCGATCCGGCCCCGATCGAGGCGGCGGCAAAGGCCACGGCGGCCGAGCGTGCCGAAAAACAAGCCAAAGAGGCGGCCGCGCGACAGGCCAAGGCCGCGGCACTGCTCAAAGAAACCGGCTCGCTCATTTCGAACGGCAACTTTGAGACCGACGAGAAAAAGGCCGACGGCAAGCCCGACAACTGGGGCCTGCCAAAGACCGGCACGTGGGAAGTCGACGGCGATAACCACTTCGTTCGGATCACATCTCCCAAGCCGGGCGAGATGGTCATGCTCTATCGAACGATCGACCTTCCTGCCGATGCCGAGGCGGTCGAGTTCACTTGGCGGCAACGCGTGAGCGACCTGAAGCCGGGCAAGTCACCGTGGTTCGATGCCCGCATCATGCTCCACTTCAAAGACGCCGCGGGCAAACAGATGTCCGGCTCCCCCGGCGCGCCGAATACTCGCAAGAGCACAGAAGGCTGGATCGAAAAGAGCACGAAGTTCCTCGTGCCTAAGGGGGCCGTCTCGCTGGAGTTCATGCCGGCGTTGTTCCAAGTCGACAAGGGGACGCTCGATCTCGACGACATCGTGCTCAAGCCGATCGACGCCGAAGTGCTTCGCATCGCCGCGGCGAAGAAAGCCGAAGAAGATCGTCTGGCCAACGTGCCGGCCGAAGCGCCGAATCGCGCCAAGTGGCCGCTCGAACTGCACGTCGAAGGGAACAAGGTTCTCAACTCGGCAGGCAAGCCGGTCGTGCTCCAGGGGGTGAACGTCGTCAGCCTCGAGTTCCTGCTCCGCGGCGATCACTTGTTGAAATCGTGCCAAGTCGCCGTCGACGATTGGAAGAGCACGATCATTCGTCTGCCGGTGAAAGAAAGCTACTGGTTCGGTCGCGAGGCCGGCCAAACCGACGGCGGCGCGTCGTATCGTCAACTCGTCGACGAGGCGATCACGATGGTCGCCAATCGCGGCGCGTACGTGCTGTTGGATCTCCATCGCTTCCGCGCGCCGAAGGCCGAGCACATCGAGTTCTGGACCGATGCCGCGACGAAGTACAAAAATCATCCCGCGGTGATCTTCGACTTGTTTAACGAACCACACGGCATGTCGTGGGACGTCTGGCGCGACGGCGGCTTCGTGGCCGAGAAGAAGAAGCCGGCCGACGAAGATGCGTTCCTCACGCCGGAAGAGAAGGCGAAGAACGCCGAAGGATTCCAATCTGTCGGCATGCAGAAGCTGATCGACGCGGTCCGCGCCACCGGGGCCAAGAACATCGTCGTCCCCGGCGGGCTCGACTGGGCTTACGATCTCTCAGGCATTGCCAAGGGTTACGAGTTGAACGAAGGAGGCGGCAACGGCCTCATCTACTCGACGCACATCTACCCTTGGAAGTTCAACTGGAAGGAAAAAGTCCTCGTCGTCGCCGATAAGTATCCGATCCTCGTCGGCGAAGTCGGTTGCGATATCAAGAAGATGGACTTCATCCCGGCCGACAACCAAGAAGACCCGTACACGTGGGGTCCCGACATGCTCGGCTTCATGCACAAGCACGGTCTGCACTGGACGGCGTTCTCGTTCCATCCGTCGGCATCGCCCGTCATGATCACCGGCTGGGATTACACCCCGACGCCGTTCTGGGGCGCGATGGTCAAACGAGCCCTCGCCGGTGAATCGTTCCCGCTGAAGAAGTATCGGTAGTAAGCGTACATTCATGAGCACGATCACGTTGCCGAAGTACGATGCCGCTCGTTCCTATGATTGGAACTACGAGCACGCGCCGGACGAAGCGACGATCGACGGTTTGCGGTTCGAAGTTCCTGCGTGTCCCGGTGAATGGGACTTCTGCGGGCTCAAAGTCGGGTCGCCGCTCGGCATTGCGGCCGGGCCGCTGCTCAACGGACGTTGGCTGCGGTACTATGCCGCGCTCGGCTTCGATGTGCTGACGTACAAGACCGTCCGGAGTTGCGAGCGGGCTTGTTACCCGCTGCCGAATCTCGTGCCGGTCGACGTCGAGCGGATGACCGGCGACGAGCGACAAGTGCCGATGGCCGCAACGATGCGCGATGCGAGTTCTTTAATGAGTTGGGCCGTCTCGTTCGGCATGCCGTCGAAGTCGCCCGAGTATTGGCGGAAGGACGTCGCCGAGACGCGGCGATTACTGCCGGCGGAGAAAGTGTTGGTCGTCTCGGTCGTCGCCACCGAACAACCTGGCTGGAAGATCGACGACTTGGCGAACGACTATGCGCAGTGCGCGAAGTGGGCGATCGAAAGCGGTGCCGACGCCGTCGAGGCGAATTTTTCTTGTCCGAACGTCTGTTCGCGCGACGGCCAGCTCTACCAACATCCGCGCGAGGCGGCATTGTGCGCCGAGCGGATCCGTACGGCCATCGGGACGAAGCCGTTCATCGTTAAAGTCGGCCATCTCAAAAATACCGACGAAGCCGCGGCCTTGATCGAGGCGGTGAGTCCCTACGTCAGCGCATTGGCCATGACCAACAGCGTGGCGGCTCCGGTCGTCGCGGCGAACGGCGAGTTGCTGTTCGACGGTCAGCCGCGCGGCATCTGCGGCGCGGCGATCCTGGCCGCTTCGATCGCGCAGACGCGGATGATGCAACAAGTGATCACGCGCAAATACTTTTTGTATCCGCTGCCGCCTGGCGAAGAGCGAGTCGCGGCGGTGAAGACCGCCGTGGCGTCGCAATTTCCGGACGGGCCGCTGTCGGTGCCGCAATTGATCGGCGTCGGCGGCGCGTTCACCGAGGACGACGTTCGCCGCTACCTCGTCGCCGGCGCGAAGTCGGTCCATTTGGCGACGGCGGCGATGGTCGACCCGATGATCGCACTCCGCATTCGCGCCGCCTGGTGACACGACGGCAGCAGCGATCGAGCTTGGATCAGACGCCGAGATACCATCGCCCGATCACTTCGCCGGCCAAGAACGAAGCGAGATTCGCCGCGATGATCGCCCCAAAGTCGCGCAGCGTCGCACGATGATCGCTCGGCTGAGTTCCCGCCAAGAACGCGACGTAGAACAACGCACACTCGGCCGACGGGGCGAACGTTTCGGCGACGGCCAGATAGGCACCGCGAGAATAATCGCGCATCGCCAACGGCAGCACCAGCACGACGATCGGATAGGTGCAGGCCGTCAGCCACAGGCCGGCCGTCAGTCGGCGACGAGCATCGTGCCGCGACGACAGCCCGAGCCAAAGGATCGGCGTTTCGATCAGCACCGTCAGCAGGTAGCCGATCGGGAAAAAAGCCCAGGCCCACTCGGGCGTCATGCCGTCCATCAGGTTCGTAGCTCCCCGTCCTCGTTTAGTGCAGTCGCAACAAGAACGGGACTTCGGCCAGTACGTGGAGCACGGCGATCGTGAAGTAAACATCACGCGTCAGCGGATAGTCGATCGCAAAGCCGCACCACAGCACCAGCGAGACGACGACCCCGGCAACGAGCACGGCCGCGACG
>CAMCTH010000539.1 GCA_945877965.1 Planctomicrobium piriforme
GTGCCTCGGGAAATGAACCCAACAACAAGTGCTTGGTGGCCGCCTGCAAGAAATCACGGTCGTGGTCAACCGTCGGTGAGGCACGGTTCCGGCGACGAGACCACCGGCAGCCAGTCTGTCGCGTGCCCTGCTTCGAGTTGCTGGGGGCGTGACGTGCGACGGCGTTCCCGCATTGGTCCGAAGCCCTTCATGCCGCGTTGCTCGAACGCACGAGCGATCCGCCAGACCGTCGCCGGATCGCACTGGATGCGTTCTGCGACGTCCTGCACCCGTTCACCGTCCGCGATGGCCAACACGACGCGGGCCATACGGACGCTGGCCCACGGTCGTTCAGCGTTGCGGGCGATTCGTCGCAGTCGTGGGATGTCGTCTGGATTGACGTTGAGTTGGCGGGGCTTACGACCACGCATAGCGTGACCTCCTTGTCGGCGAATGCTGCCGTGGAATCCGTGCCGGGAATGACTCCATTCATTTTACCGGCACGGCTACCTGCTCCCAAGCTCGCTTCGCGTGCGTCAGTTGCTCCGGTTGCTTCGGCGACGGGTTTCATTCAACCTCTCTCTTCAGCCTCACCTTCTCCGTCGCAGTCAGTCGGTCCCAGCGAACCCCGATCAACGCACCGTGAAGGGCGTACAGCAAGTTCAGGCTGGCCTTCTTCTGGTTGTTCTTGACCATCTGGTAGGCAGCCACGGCACCCACCTTCTTGAGATCAGCCAGCGTGTGAATGCCTACTTCGGCCAGCCAAGCGGAACTAGCGGGACCGAGGTTCAGAACGGATTCGAGGGGCGTGGTCATGGCGGGCCGGTCCTCGTCGTCAAGAACCCTGCCAAGCCTTCGGCGTCATCGGTGCCGATCCGCAGCACGCCGCCCTTCTTGAAGTGGACGACAACGCAATCCCGGCCCCACAGATTCCAGACCCAGCCGCCACGAATACTGTAGTGGATGCCCCAGCCGTCGAGGATCGTGGTGCGTCCGACTTCAACTTGTTCGATGTCGGCGTAGTTGACCGTTCTGGCGAAGAGCGGCATCGGACCAAATCGGATCGACAGCACATCGCCTTGGTCCGCAACCGTCAAGTTGTGGAAGCACGGGGCGAGCAACGCAATCAGCAGGCCGACACCACCGGCGATGAGATTGCCCATCGTGTCGCCGATCGTCACGGCGAGCACGAAACACAACAGGGCCGAACCGTAGAGGATCAGGCAGAGCGGGGCTTTCTGAGTGTGGTGGTATCCATCCACAGCTCACCGCTTCCCCTTCTTTGCCTTCGGTGGAGGCTCGCCCTTCCTCTTCGCCACAAACCCCGAGTTGTCTCCGTGGTGAAAGAAGATCATCCCGTGGAGTTCGCCGCCTTTGATGATCGCCCATCCTCGCCCCTGGGCGGCGTCCATCTCATCGTTGCCATCCCAGGTCCACTCCACTGCTGGCACGCCATCCCTAGTCGAGAGTTGGCAGTCCATGTTGCCGTGGACGTAACCGAAGTGGAACGATCCCATTCGCTGGGTATCAAACTCGATGTAACCTTCCTCCTCCTCGTCCACGAAATCCTGTTCCCACTGTTCCATCGAAACGATTCGCCAGCGGCCGGTGAAGGGGTTCGGTTTTGATTTTGCCATCGTTCTACTCCACCCCGAACAAGTTATCCGTCGAGTTCCTTATTCAACTCAGCCCGCCGCCGTTCAACGGCTTTCAAGCGAGTTGTAAGTGCCCTGGCTTCTTTGTTGAGGTCGGCCAATTCCTTTTGGAGCTTCTTCTTGTGCAAGTGGTCCTGCCCGCTCTTGTCTCGGACGAGAGATTCGACTTCGTGCCGCAGCAGCCGATACCAGGGATTGCCGTGCATGTTGCTTTCCCGGGATTGCAGCTTGCCCGCTCGGATCGCTGCGATAATCTCCTGCTGCGTCAGGCCGAACTCCTTCCGAGCAGACTTGTCGCTCATCGTGGCCCCTTTTCGTGACCACATCGAATCATCCTTGTCCATCTCTCACCCTCCATGCTGCCGATCAGCCGGAATATACGGGATCAAGCCCTTGTTGAAGGCGATCTCCTGCACTTCCCTGGGAGCATGGCGAACGTCCATCATGAATCCGTTGACCTGAAGCATCCACACCATCGGGTTGTCGTCCAGACGGCTCGGCAAGGTCCAGCTTGGGTCAAGCTGATGAACCTTCAGCATTTTTCGGATCGCCGCCAACTTCGCCGCCCCACTGCTTGGACTGGTTCCAAGATAATGGTCGATGTCGGTTGACCGCATATAAGGCGTCTGGCTCTTGTCGTGCAGAAAGTTGGCCCCACCGACGGCCCGCACGATGCCGCTGGCCCAGGCATTGGGACTGCCGTGGAGCAAAGGCGAGGGCCGCTTTCGGGCCAGCTTCTCGGCCATCCTGCGGCAAAGCACGGCATATTCTTCGTTCAGATGCTCCTGGCAAAACTGGTCGATCAATCCGACGATGATTCCCAGAGCCTCGTCCTTTTCTTCCCTCGACGGGGGCGTCGGGACTGGCTTGGGTTTCTCCGCTTTCGCAGGCAACAGCGTGGCAGACATCGGCAAGGACGTGACGATCCCGTGCCGGGCCTTGGCCTCCTTGAAATCCTCGTTTAGATTTCGCCGGATGCCGGGTCCGAACGAAATGTTGTAGCTGCTCATCAAGCCGTCGTAGACGATCATGCCCTTGAAAGGCAGCAGGACCGTCTGCGTCATGACGGGCAGATACGGCCCGATCAACTCCTCGAACGGTTGGGACAAAGCCAGGACGCCGTAGGCGATGGCAGGGGAGGTCGTGGAGAGAAATACCGTGTACTTCTTCAGTTCACGGAAGACGTAGAACTTACCCGCAACGAGATGCCGCCAAGAACGAACGATGTCGAGTTCGTCGTCCGAACAGTGAGCCGGGTTTTCATCAACAAAGGAATCGATCAGATCGAGGTTGGCATTCAAGACATCACGGACCTTGAGCCGGACTTGCGGCGACAGAGCGGCGAATGCGTCGGCGTTGGGGAGTTTGTCAGGAATCACCTTGAGACGTTGGTTCACGAAGAACATGAGCGTCCGGTGCAGCCGGAAAAACAGTTCGACATCCTTGGGTTCGAGCAACATGGGTTTCACCGATTACGAATCCAGGCCATCGCTACAACGTGGCCGATGCTACTTCGATTCGATATTCTTTGCCGACCATTACGACTCTGGCATCGACGATCTGCCTGCGGTCAGCGGGGAACAGTTTCAGCTTCCGCTCAATCAGCGTTTCGATGTCCTTGACGATCTTCGCAAGCTCGCTTGGCGAGGTCGCAGGATTAAATCTCAGGTATCCTTCCCTGTACTGCTCAAGCTGCCGTTGGCGAGCTTCGAGCGACCCGCAGGCCATGTTCCAGGCGGTACAAGCGGCGTTGAGACGGTTCTGCCTCTCGCCCATCGAATCGCCCACCCCAAGGAAGCCGACCGCCATCTCCGAGATCATCTCGGACATCTTGCGTTTGGTTGCTGTTTTGGATTTCTTCGATCGCTTCATTTTTTGGCATTCCGTCGTCATGTCTTTTCCCAGTCCCAAGCAGTTTAGCGATTCCGTCGCAGGCTGGCACCAATTTGCGATGCCTATTAAAGGCTCACGGCAATTGCGGCGGCGACGTATCGGGTGCTTTGCCGGTCAGCTTCATGATGGACGGCGTGTTTGACTCGAAGAAGGACGTGATCGACTTGAACAAGAAGTCGGAGTCGTCGTCGGAGGCCGAGAGCAAGCCGAAGTCGTGATCAAATAAGCCGTCGCAGTGGATCGGCGTCAATGACCTGATCGCAGCGACGATCAAGTGTCTGCGTCGGTCGTAGCGAGAAATGTATGTCGTAGATCGGCGTGCAGAGGATGTTCTGTCGCGAGTCAGGAATGGTCGCTTGGCACTTCCTGTCGGGCATCTGATGTGATTCGTTCTTTGATTCAGTTTCAAAAGTGGTTTTGACTTCCGCTGATTTCAGGATGATCGACCTCGGACGGTCGTAACTGCCGCGACAAGGTTGGTGGCTCATGTCGGCGACGATGGTTGTTTGTTCGTCGTGAGATGAATGTCCTGCACGTCGGAACCAGGTTCTTCATGTCGTGCAGAAGGTTTGT
>CAMCTH010000540.1 GCA_945877965.1 Planctomicrobium piriforme
GGGCTCGAATCACTTCGAGCCGCGCCGCGAGCTCGACCTCGAACCCGCGCGGGACTGGGCGATAGTACGTCTTTTCGATGCCGAGATAGTCCTGTGCCGCGATCCCGTCCGGGGCGTCGTGGGCATATTCGTACCCCGCGCCGTGCCCCAACCGCTCCGCCCCCGAGTAATGCTTGTCTTTCAAATGGACCGGCACCGGCAGCAGGCGACCTTCGCGAACGTCGTGTTGGGCTTCGCCGACCGCCACGGTCGAAGCGTTCGACTTCGGCGCGCACGCCAAGTAGGTGACCGCCTGGGCCAGATGCAACCGGCACTCGGGCAAGCCTACGAACTCGCACGCTTGCATCGCCGCGACGGAGAGCGGCAGCGCCTGCGGGTCGGCGTTCCCCACGTCTTCGCTCGCGAAGATGACGAGCCGACGGGTGAGGAAGCGAACCTCTTCTCCGGCTTCGAGCATGCGGACCATCCAGTACATCGCCGCATCGGGATCGCTGCCGCGCAAACTTTTGATCAGCGCGCTGGCCGCGTCGTAGTGACCGTCGCCCGAGCGGTCGTACTCAATCGCTTTGCGTTGAATCGATTCCTCGGCCAGTTGTTTCGTGAACTCAACGGGGCGCTCGCGAGCCGACAGCACGCCGATCTCCAAGGCCGACAGCGCACGACGAGCGTCGCCGTCGGAGACCTCGGCCAGGAACTCGAGCGCGTCGTCGTGCAGACGGACGTCGTACTTTTTGAGGCCGCGAAATTCGTCGCTCGCCGCGCGGCGGAGCAGGTCGGTGATGTCTTGGCGATCGAGCGGTTTGAACTCGAAGATGCGGCTCCGGCTGACGAGCGCGCTGTTGAGCGCGAAGAACGGATTCTGCGTCGTCGCGCCGACCAAGACGATCGTGCCGTCTTCGACGTCGGGCAGCAGCACATCTTGCTGCGCTTTGTTGAAGCGATGGATTTCGTCGACGAACAGCAGCGTGCGTCGGCCGTCGCTTGCCAGTCGATCACGGGCCGAGTCGAGTAGTTCGCGAAGTTCTTTGACACCGGTCGCGACGGCGTTGACTTGGATGAAACGGCTCTTCGTTTCGCCGGCCAAGAGTTGCGCGAGCGTCGTCTTGCCGGTCCCGGGAGGGCCGTAGAAAATGACCGAGCCGAGTCGGTCGGCTGCGATCAGTCGACGGAGCAATTTCCCTTCGCCGAGGAAATGTTTTTGCCCGGCGAACTCGTTGAGCGAACGGGGCCGCATCCGCGCCGCCAGCGGCAACGCCTGCTCGCGATTCGACGCCTCGGCCGCAGCAAACAACGATGTTGAATCATCCGCCCGTTTAGCACTCATGCCGAGATTGTAACGTCTGCGGTTAGGGCCGGCCGGCGGGAGAAAAGCTCACGCAAAGGCGCTAAGACGCAAAGAAGAGAGAGGGGGGATGGCATTGAACTTCTCCGCCTTCGCGTCTTTGCGCCTTTGCGTGAGATTTCCGTCATCATCACGGCGACGGTTTGATCTCGACCGTGAGCGAGCCGGCGTTGTCGGCGAGTTCGCCGTTCGAGTCGTTGATGCGGAAGTAGAGTGTGCCCGACTTTTCCGGCGTGATCGTCGTGCCGAGGCCGACGGCCAGCGGCGTGAGCATCGACGACGGCGTGCCGACCGGCAGGACGTCGGGCTCGACGGCGGCCAAGAGCATGCCGAGCGGTCGGCCGCGATAGTAACGGAGCGTCACGCCTCCCGGTTCGCAGGGCCATGGCTTCACGGTCCCCGCGGCGTCGGTCGATTGGGCGACGGTGTAACGGCCCGACGCTTGCAGGCGATACGTCTTGCCGGCTTCGAGCTTCACGGCGCTCGGCTGCCAACCGCGATCGGCGGCGATGCTGACCGACGCCCCGCCGGCAGGGAGCGGCTTGCCGGGGACAAAGTTGATCGCGACGCGCGGCACTTCGACGCCGTATTCCAATTCGTTGGCGAACACCTGCCACTCGCGGGCGAGTTGCGCGAGATCCGACTGATAGAACTTACGAAACTCGTCGTTGAATTTCAGATTGCGAACTTGCAACTGCAGGCGATGGAAGCGATCGCGATATTTCGGATGCCCGTCGAGGAACGTCGCGAAGGCCCACGACCAAGCGTAGGCCCCGTTCGTGACGTAGCCCGTGACGGCGTCGTCGACGATATCGCCGACCGCTTGCCGCCGACCGGCGCGGACTTCGTCTTGCACATAGGGCAGCCGACCGAGATCGGGGACTTCCACTTTGCCGCGTGGCATGATGCCGAGCGTCAGCTTGCCGTCGCGCCAGCGATGCGTGCCGAGCAACTCGGCGAGTCCTTCCATGAACCACGGCGCGCCGCAACTGCCGAGCACCGTGTTCATGAAACCGTGCGTCGCTTCGTGCAGCAGCAGATGGCGGCGATAGTAATCGCTCGGCTGCTCGTTCATCCAAAGTTCGTAGCCGAGCGAGTAGCCGTTGGGGAAGTTCGGAATGTGCGGGGGCAAGAGTCCGGAGTCGCGGAGCTTTTTCGCGTCGCGCATGAGGAACGCATTCATCCGCCAGCCGTGGAGCTTGGCAGGCGGGATGTTGAAGTACGCGGCCCATTGCGGCACGGCGGCATCGAACACCTGCGGCAACTCATCGACGGCGGGGGACGAGGGGACGTCGGTGTAGAGCGTGACGTGCCGGCCGACGAGCGTGCGCAGGCCGAGGGCCTTCGCCTGCTCGGGATCGACGACGAGCGGTTTGACGTCGGGTTGACCGGGCGGCTGAGCGTTCAGCGTTCCGGCCCAAGCCAATAATACAACCGCAACGATGAGCGAACGATAAGTGCTAAATGCTAAATGCCGGACATGAACATGCTCTGCAATTATCATTTATCACTTAGCATTCATCATTTCCATAATTTCGCTACAGCGCTCGGCGATACTTCTTCTTCGCCGGCGGTTTGGCGGGGCCGGTGCCCCCCTCGGCCGGCGAGACGGCGCCGGTGTCGGATTGGATGTACTTCGTGCTGGCGGCGGCCGCGGCGGCTTGGGCCACGCCGTCGTCGCTCACGCCGCGCTTGCGCGACGCTTCGAAGCCCTCGATCTCGTCGCGCTTGAGCAGCTTCTCGATGCGGATTTCGATCCGCGTCAACTCAGCCCCTTCTTCAGGCGTGACGAACGTGTAGGCGATCCCTTCGCGCCCCATGCGGCCGGTGCGGCCCACGCGGTGGACGTAGTCGTCGCAGAAGGCGGGGACGTCGTAGTTGATGATGTGCGAAATGTTGGTCACGTCGATGCCGCGGCCCACGACGTCGGTCGCCACCAAGTGCGTCACTTGACCGTCGCGGAACGCCTTCATCACGCGATCGCGAGCGCTTTGGGCCAAGTCGCCGTGAATGCAGGCCGTGCCCGGGATCTTCTTTTCGAGATGCATTTGGATCTTGTCGACGCCGCGCTTGGTGCGGCAGAAGATGATCGACTGCTGCGGTTGTTCGCGCTTTAGCAGGCGAACGAGCAACTCGAACTTTTTGTCTTGATCGACTGTGAAGTAATGCTGTTCGATCGTGTCGGCCGAGATGTTCTGCGGCGAGAAGTTCTGCACTTCGGGATCGCGCATGAAACGGCGGGCCAGCTTTTCGATCGGCGGCGGCACCGTCGCGCTCAGCAGCAACGTCTGCCGCGATTGCGGACAGCGCTTCAGAATCTTTTCGATGTCGGGCAAGAAGCCGATGTCGAGCATGCGGTCGGCTTCGTCCAAGACGCTGAGCTTCAGATTGTCGAGCACCAGCGTGCCGCGGGCCAAGTGATCGAGCACGCGACCCGGCGTGCCGACGACGACCTCGGCCCCGCGTTGCAGCTTTTCGACCTGACCGCGAATCGGCTTGCCGCCGTACACCGCCAGGATTTGCGCCCTGCGACCGCGCGAGAGCTTTTCGAACTCGTCCTTCACCTGCACGGCTAACTCGCGCGTCGGCACGAGGACCAGCGCTTGCGGAGCGCCGTGGGCATGATGCGGGCCGAGCTTTTCGAGAATCGGAATGACGAACGACGCCGTCTTGCCGGTGCCGGTGCGGGCCTGGCCCAGCACGTCGATGCCGGCCATGGCGCGCGGGATCAGTCCGGCTTGAATCGGCGAAGGCTCTT
>CAMCTH010000541.1 GCA_945877965.1 Planctomicrobium piriforme
GGGGGAGTGCGTCGCAACGAGCCGGGCGATAACCATCGCCCGGCTCGCTCTGTTTCTAGACGGCTTACTTGCTCGCCGGCGGTGGAGCGGCGGCCACGACCAAGCCCGGCGCTGCTTTGAACGAGACGACGTTCTTGCCGTCGGTCACATCCCAGATTTTGACTTCGCCGTCGAAGCAGCCGGATGCGACGCGATTGGTCTTTGCGTTGACCGCGAGACTGAAAACGTAATCGGCGTGTCCCTTGTAATCGGCCGTCGCTTTGCGATCCGAAAGCTGATGCCGCTTCGCCGTCTTGTCGGCGGAGCAACTCCAGAGGTCGGTGCCGACGACTTCCACGCGATAGACGTCGCCGCCGTAACCGGTGATCGTGGCAATCTGCTTGCCGTCGGCCGGATTCCAAACGTGGACCTTCTTGTCGGCCCCGCTGCTGATGACGCTCTTGCCGTCGGGAGCAAAGGCGACGCCGAGGACCGTTTCGCCATGACCGGGATACGTCGTGACCGACTCCCCCTTTTCGGCGTCGAAGATTTTGACCGTCTTATCGCGCGAGCCCGACACAAGTTGCTTGCCGTCGGCGCTCCAGGCGATGCACATGACCCAATCGGCGTGATCCTCGATCAGCAGCGTCTCCTTGCCCGACGCGACGTCGTAGACGCGAATCGAACGGTCGGCCGCACAGACGGCCAGCTTCTTGCCGCTCGAATCGAACGAAAGGCCGAGCGCCACGTCGCTCATCGAGCCGAGACGACGAACGAGCTTGCCACTCGCCGGGTCGTATAACGCCGCTTCACCCGAGACGCCGGGAGTGCCGCCGGCCGCGGCGAGCAGCTTACCGTCGGTCGAATACGCGAGGCCGAAGACCCGTTGTTCGACGTCTTTGATACGACGGACGAGTTTGCCGTCGGCGGGATTCCAGAGCGTGATTTCGTGATAGCCGCCGACCGCCAGTTCCGCACCCGAAGGTGCGAAGGCCAAAGCCGTCACCGGCACGGCCGTGCGATACGCCTCGGGCGGGTTCGGATGCGCCTTGCGCGGGATGAAGCTCACCAGGTCGGCGGTCTTCGTCGGGCCGTCGAACTTAGCTCCCGCTGCAATCCAACGTCGGAGCAGGTCGACCTGCTCGGCCGGAATCGGATCGCCGTCCTTTGGCATCCGCTCGTCTTTGTCGGTCGACGCAATCAAGCGGAGCAATTCGCTGTCGTCGGGCTTGCCGGGAACGATCGGATCGGCCGCACTGGCGCCGGCCGTCAGCAGCTTCTCGAACGTCTGAAGTTGGTAGTCCCCCTTGGGGTCGGCTGCACCGTGGCAAGCCAAGCAGTGCTGCACCAAGATCGGCGCGATGTCGTGCTTGAAGCTGACCGCCGCCGCGGCAGGTGTGGCTGCGGGCTTCGCGGCCTGCGTCTCCTTCGCAGCAGGCGTCTGTTTTGCAGCAGGCGTCTGTTTTGCAGCAGGCGCGGCCGGCTTCTTTTCTGCTGCGGGTGTCGCCGCGGCCGGCTTGGCGGCCGGTGTCGGAGTTGCGGTCGGTTTCGCCGCCGGCTTTTTGTCCTCCGCGAACGTGATGTTCGCCGACAAGGCCGCGGCCGTGAACAGGCTGATCGATACGGAACGTAGCATTATCCACCTCGTAAGCCGGCTTCATTCGCCAGTCGGTTCATCAATGTTGAAATAGGAATTCGTTCGTATTCAGAATCGCCCAGCAGACGTCTTCGAGTCCGCGCTGACGATCTTCGCTCTTCTGCAAGAAGTCGACCGCCGCCTTGAGTTCCGGCTCGCTTGGCTTGCGACAGAGTGCCGCCAGATAGAGTCGCGTGACGATCTCTTCGGGAGTCTTTCCGGCGGCCGATGCGACGCGGGCCGTGTTCCGTTGGTCGCGGAGCTTGCCGTGGATCAGCGGGCCGTTGATCATCTGCAACGCTTGCGACAGGTTCGAATCACTCGACCGCTCACAGGCGCAGGCCGTCTCGCGAGCCGGCTGTCCGAACGTCTTCAAGAAGGCGTTCTCGACGTCGGGGCTGGGCAATTGGACGGCCCGTGTTCCAGCGGGGAGCCCGGCATACTTTTCCGGCACGCCGGTTACTTGGCAAACGGCGTCGAGCAGTTGCTCGGCCGAAAGCATGCGCGTCCGGGCGTGCGAGAAGTACTTGACGTCGCGGCGATTGAATTCGCTGCTGCGCGAGCTGAGCTGATACGTCTGGCTGTTCAAGATCGTGCGGATCGCATGCTTACGATCGTAGCCGTGCTCGACGAAGTCGCGAGCCAAGGCGTCGAGCAGGGCCGGATGGGCCGGCGGGTTCGAATCGCGGAAGTCATCGACCGGCTCGACGATACCGCGACCCAGCAGATGCCCCCAGAGGCGGTTCACTTCGACTTTGGCAAAGTACGGGTTGTCGGCGCTGATGAGCCACGCGGCGAACGCCTCGCGACGATCGTCGCCGCCGGGGAGATCGAGTTCGCCCTTTTGCGGGGCCCACGGTTTCATCGTCTTGCCGGTGCGCGGCTGGGTGATCTCGCCGCTGCGAGCCGACCAGATGATCAGGTCTTCTTCAACGCTCGACTTCTTCCGCTGCACGCGGGTGAAGAACGCCGCGATACCGTAGTAGTTGTCTTGAGTCCAACGTTCGAACGGATGGTTATGGCACTTAGCACATTGCATCCGCGCGCCCAAGAACAACTGCGAGGCGGTTTCGGTGCAGTCGTTCACGTCGGCCGCGGTGCGATAGAAATTCGCCGCGGGATTGGTGAGCGTGCTGCCCGATGCGGTGAGCAACTCGCGTGCGAATTGATCGTACGGCACGTTATCGCGGACCGTCTGTTCGAGCCAGCGCTGGAACTTGTAGACGCCCGGCTCCGAGACCTTCGCTTTGCGAACACGCAACAGATCGGCCCATTTCAACGCCCAGAACGGAGCATATTCCGGACGAGCGAGGAGGTCGTCGATCAACGCGGCCCGCTTGTCGGAGCGCGCGTCGCTCAAGAAGCGATCGGTCTCTTCGATCGTCGGCAACAGGCCGAGGACGTCGAGATACACGCGGCGGACGAACTCCTCGTCGGTGCAGAGATCCGACGGCAGGATCTGCATTCGGTGCAGCTTCTCCCACACGATCTGATCAATGAAGTTGGCCGGCTTGCGATCTTGCCACTTGAAGCCTGGGACGTCGGCCAAGAACGTCAGTGCCGATGTAGCCGTTTGATCGAGATAGCGAACCAAGACGGTCGTCTCGCCGCGATCACGACTCGAGACCAAGCCGTCGGCATCGACCACGGCGACGGAGTCGTCGCTGCTCAGATAGTCGGCTAGCTTGGTGAGATCGCGGGTCGAACCGTCGGAGAAGTGACCGAGCACCAGCAGTTGTTGCGCGTCGGCGGGACGATGCAATTCACGTTGCGGCGGATAGACTTCGATGCGGAGACATTGCGCGGCATCGGCTTCGTCGAGCTTGCAACCTTGGGCGATCCAATCGCGCAGCACTTGGTAAGAGAAATCGGCTTTGGTGATGCGGCGTCCGCCGCCGTGCGGCACCGTCATCAGCGGCTTTTGCAACAGCAAGCTCGCCTCGGGCGAGATCGTGTCGACTCGGCGTTGATACGCCTCGCGAACCAGCGTCGCGATGTCGAGGACCGGATCATAGGCTCGCAGCGAGAGGCGGAAGCCCCCCTTGCCGCTCGGCGAACCGTGGCAGGCCCCTTGGTTGCAGCCTTGCTTAGTGAGGGCCGGAAGGACGCCGTACTGGAACGACGTTCGTTCGGGAGTCTGCTGCTCGACGGCCTCGACGGGGATCTTTGCCGAGAGCCCTGCGACCGTCAGCGACAACTCGGTGCGGCCGTTACCGACGGGCGTCGCCAAGTCACGCTCGATGCGGACGATCTTGGGATCGGCCGATTTCCATTGCGCGGTCCGCGACAAGTCTTGTAGGCGACCGTCGGCGAGCACGCCGGTGACGACGACGTGCATGTACTGCTGCGGCGTCGTGAACTTGATCGACGTCGGCATCACTTCGAGTCGTACGACTTTCGCGGTCGTGCTCGGCTTCGGCAACGCCGGTGCGGCATCGGCGCCCTGGGCGACGGTCGTCCCGGCGAGAACTGCCGCGACGAC
>CAMCTH010000542.1 GCA_945877965.1 Planctomicrobium piriforme
TCCCTCGCTTCAGGATTTCGCATGTTCAGCCCTGCCTCGCTTCGTCGACTCGTGCATTCGATTTCGCTCGGCACTTTAATCGTCGTCTGCGGCGATGTGATGATCGTCTCTGCGGCCGATGAGAAATCGACTTTCTCGCAAATGCCCGAGAAGCAAGCCTCGACGACCGACCCGAATGCCGAGAACGGCGAGTTTGTTTTGCAGCCCGGCTTCCAGGTCGAAAAGTTATTCACGGTGCCGAAGGAGACGCTCGGCTCGTGGGTCGCGATCACGTTCGACGACAAAGGCCGTTTGATCGCGAGCGACCAAGGTGGGCTCGGCCTGTGCCGCATTACGCCCGCGCCGATCGGCGGCAATCAACCGACGAAGGTCGAAAAGCTCGACGTCAAAATCACGTCGGCCCAAGGTTTGTTGTATGCCTTCGGCAGTTTGTATCTCTCCGTCAACGGCGGCCCCGGCAGCGGCTTGTATCGCGCCAAGGATACGAACGGCGACGATCAATTCGATGAAGTCGTGAAGCTCAAGGACATCGCCGGCGGCGGCGAGCACGGGCCGCACGCGCTGCGGCTTTCGCCCGACGGCAAATCGATCCTCATGATCGGCGGCAACCATACCAAGGTGCCGTTCGATCGCAAGCTGAACGGCGAAGTGCAAACGATGGGGGGCGTTCGTCCCGATCAACTGAAGGCCGAACTGCCCGAAGGGGCTTCGAGCCGCATCATTCCGAACTGGGACGAAGACACGCTGCTTCCGCGGCAATGGGACGGCAACGGGCACGCCACCGGCATCCTCGCGCCGGGCGGTTGGATTGCGAAGACCGATCCCGACGGCAAGACGTGGGAGATCGTCAGCATCGGCTATCGCAATCAGTACGACATGGCCTTCAACGCCGACGGCGAACTGTTCGCCTACGACTCCGACATGGAGTGGGACCTCGGCATGCCGTGGTATCGGCCGACGCGCGTGAACCACGCCACCGACGGCAGCGACTTCGGTTGGCGTAGCGGCACGCCGAACCCGCCGTCGTACTTCGTCGACAGCCTCCCGCCGATGATCGACATCGGCCCGGGCTCGCCGGTCGGCGTGGCGTTTGGTTACGGCACCCGGTTCCCTGCGAAGTATCAAAAGGCGCTCTACATTTGCGACTGGACCTTCGGCACGATGTACGCCTTACACCTGACGCCGAACGGCGCTTCGTACTCGGCCACGAAGGAGCACTTCGTCGCGCGGACGCCGCTGCCGTTGACCGACGTCGAGCCGGGCGTCGACGGCGCGTTGTACTTCACCGTCGGCGGCCGCGGCACGCAGTCGGAACTCTATCGCGTGACGTACGTCGGCAGCGAGTCGACCGCTCCGGTCGACGGTCACGACGTCGACGGCGCCGCCGATCGGGCGTTGCGTCGCGAGATCGAACAGTTTCATCGCCGTGTCGAAGACCAAGCCGCCGCTTCGAGCGCGCTGATCAAACATCTCGGCAGTCCGGATCGCTTCATTCGCGTTGCCGCCCGCGTCGGCTTGGAATTCCAAGAACCGTCGTACTGGTTGGATCAAGTCTTGGCCTCGAACGATCCGCAGGTCGTGATCAACGGCGCCGTCGCCGCCTCGAAAGCGGCCGGACGATCGGATGCGACGAAAGTCTTTGCCGCGCTCGATCGCGTGGATTACTCGAAGCTGAACGAGTCGCTGCAACTCGATCTGCTGCGGGCCTGGCAACTAGCGTTCGTTCGCTTGGGCGAGCCCGATCCGGCCTTCGCCGCGAAGTTGGCCGCGAAACTTGATCCGTTCTACCCGGCGCAAAGCGACGCGTTGAAGCGCGAACTCTGCACGGTTCTCACCTTCTTGAAGTCGCCGAACGTCCTGACCAAGACGATCGCGTTGATGAAGGCACCGGCCGGCGAAGCGAACGACCTGGGCAAAGACGTGCTGGCCCGGAACGCCGGTTACGGCGGCACGATCAAGAAGATGCTCGAGAATCGTCCCGAGACGCAAAAGATTCATTACGCCTTCACGCTTCGCAATGTGAAGGAAGGCTGGACCGCCGAGCAACGAGCGTACTATTTCCAGTGGCTGCAAGATGCCCGCAGCAAAAGCGGCGGGGCGAGCTATTTGAACTTCCTCAAGAACATCGACAACGACGCGTTCGCCAACTCGTCGGAAGTCGATCGCTTGGCCCTTTCGGCCTCGGGCGTTCGCAAGGCTTACTCGGCCCCGGAACTGCCGAAGGCGAAAGGCCCCGGCCGAGATTGGACGCTCGCCGAGTTGATGGCGTTGCAAAAGCCGATGACCGAAGGACGACGTAACTTCGCGAACGGCAAGCAAGCCTTCGCGGCGACGCGCTGCGTCGTCTGTCACCGCTTTGTGGGCGAAGGGGGCGCGACGGGTCCCGACCTGACGCAACTCGCCGGTCGCTTCAACTACAAGGACCTCAGCGAAGCGATCATGGACCCGAGCAAGGTGGTGTCGGATCAGTATCGCGGCGTCATCGTGCAGACGGCGCAGGGCCAAACCTACACGGGCCGCATCATCGGCGAGACGCCCGACGCGATCACGATGCTGACCGATCCGGAAGACCCGTCCAAGATCGTCACGATCAAGAAGAAGGACGTGGAAGAAAAAGTCGCGGCCCCGCAATCGCTGATGCCGAAGGACCTGCTCAAGCCGCTCAATCAGGAAGAAGTCCTCGACCTGATGGCGTACCTGCTGAGCCGCGGCAACGAGCGCGACAAGATGTTCAAGAAGGACGACAGCCGCCCGGCCGGCAAACCGACGACATTACCGACGCCGAAAGAACCGACGCTCAAGACGGCAAAATAGAAGCACCTTGGCGAATGCTTGACTTGGCGAGCCCCGGGCGCAAGCCCGGGGGATGGGTCGCAATACCTTTCGCGCCCGTATAGTCGCAGAAACCCGGGGGCTTGCGCCCCCGGCTCGCCTCGGAAGGAATAACCCTCGCCGCGAGGCTTTATCGCGCCGGCACCTGCGGTTGACGCTCTCGGGGGATCGGCTAAAATCACGAGTTCCGAGAAAACGGCTTCTCGGCAAGTTGGGGGGTCGCGTTCCTGCCAAGGTACTGCGGCTCGCTGCTTCGCGGTTCGTTCGACCGTCCCTCGCGGATGCGTCGGTTTACGAATCGGCCGGTTCAGGTATACGTGCCGTTTTTCCTTCGTCGCAGCCTTCCGGCATGGCTCGACCCAACGTTTGTTTTTGTTGAAAGCGATTTTGTTATGGGACACTACACCGGCCCGAAGGCCAAAGTTAATCGTCGCCTCGGCACGATGGTCTTCGAAACCAACGGCTCGCGCAAAGCGTTCGAGCGCCGCCCCGACGCCATGCCCGGCATGCACGCCCGCCGCGGCAAGCTCTCCGGCTACGGCCTGTCGTTGTTGGAAAAGCAAAAGATCAAGAAGTTCTACGGCCTCAGCGAGCGCCAACTCCGCCGCTTGTACGCCGAAGCGAGCCGTCGACCGGGCAACACCGGCGAATACCTGCTCGGCCTCTGCGAAATGCGGTTGGACAACATCATCCGTCGCGCGGGCTTCACGCTCACGCGGCCGCAATCGCGCCAAGGCGTCGGCCACGGCCACTTCGTCGTCAACGGCATGAAGTGCGACGTCGCGTCGCGCATCTTGAAGCCCGGCGACGTCATTTACGTCAAGCCGCGCGTCGAGTTGCAGAAGCTCTATCACGACATCACCGCGGGCGATAGCGGCTTCGTCGCTCCGTTCCTCTCGGTCGACGTCGCCAAGCTGACCATTCGCGTCGAGCGCCCGCCGATGCCCGAAGAGTTCAGCCTGCCGGTCGACGTAGGTCGCGTGGTCGAATTGCTGTCGCGCTAAGCGACCTCTTCGAACCTATCGCCGAAAATACATCGAGCCCCCGTCGTCGCGACGGGGGCTCGATCGTTTTCAGTGCCGATTCATTCGCAGCGACTACCTTCGCCAGATGCCGAAGTTGCCGTTGTCGGCCGGCGTGAAGAAAGGGCGGAACTGCGATTGTGCGGTGCGCATCGCGCTGCCAGGGTAGAAGACGACGCCAAACGTAAGGTTCCAGATCTCTTCTTGCCGTCCTTCCGAACCGCCCGAGCCGGGCA
>CAMCTH010000543.1 GCA_945877965.1 Planctomicrobium piriforme
GCCCTTGGCCGAACCGCGCACGAGTTTGTCGACCTCGCTCAGCACTTCGTCGTTCGAGCCCTCGAAGCCAGCGAGCTTGAGCACTTCGGCGGCTTGCTCGGCCGTCGCCCCGGCGGTCGTCGCCATCTCGGCCGCGACCTTTTCCGGACCGATCTTGGCGAGCTTGTCCAAAGCGCGGAGCACGGCGACCGATTGATCGGCCAGGCCGAGCTTTTCCAGCAGGCCGTTCAGCACGAGCCGATTGTTCAAGCGAATCGTGAAACCGTCGAAGCCGAGCGCGACGAACAACTCATGGATGACGAGCGCCGTTTCGATGTCGGCCGACAGCGCGAGCGTGCCGATCGTGTCGAAGTCGCATTGCATGAACTCGCGGAAGCGGCCGCGCTGCGTGTTCTCGCCGCGCCAGACCGTCGCGATATGATAGCGCTTCCAAGGCGTGCCGAGCTCGTTGATGTGCTGGGCCGCGAATCGCGCGAGCGGCACTGTCAGATCGAACCGCATGCCGACCCAGCGATCGCCCGGGTCTTGGAACTTGTAGAGTTGCTTGTCGGTCTCGTCGCTCCCCTTGCCGGTGAGGATTTCGAGATACTCCAGCGCCGGCGTGTCGATCGGCGTGAAGCCGTACGAGCGGTAAACCTTCTTGGCGGTCTCGATCAACCGCTCGCGCGGAATCATCGCCTCGGGCAAGTAATCCCGGAAACCTTTGAGCGTGCGCGGTTCGATGCGAGATGGGGTCACGTTGTGCGTCGGGCTGAGTGAAGGCGGGAGACTAGAGACCGGAGACTTCAGACTGAAGCAGAGATGGGATTTCGTCAAATCCTCTAGTCTCTCGTCTCCAGTCTCAGGCCTATCCTACGATCGGCAACAGCGCCGGCCGTTCGTTGCGGATGCTTTTGCGTCCGCGCGGCGGGAAGAGCGCTTCGACGTACTCGGCGACCTGCTCCGGCGTTTCGAAATACTTTTCGTAGACGTAATGGTCGTCGAACTCGCAGTTGTCGGTGCTGTACTCGCGGCAGATTTCGGGCCGCGTGTAGTAGATGCCGCAACGTTGATCGGGCTGCAGGTGCTTGCAGGTCGTATGGACGAGCACGTACCAATCGCCGTCTTCGACGAAGAACGTCGTCTGCGCGTGGAGCATCGCCCAGCGGATGTAATCGAAGTCGTCGCGGGCCGTCGGCTTTTCAATCGGCCAAGCGAAATACTTGCAGCACTTGGCGGTGCAATGATCGCACAGGCTTTGGCCCGCGGTGAGGACCGGTCGAGGCGCAGCGGTGGGCATGGCTTCGAGGTTTCCGTACTGAAAAAGGCGAGTGGAGAAGCCGCCAAGGTATCACAGGGGGCCCGAACTGAACAGCGGCCGGGGACTGCGGTGAATTCCGAGGAATACGGAAAACCGAACTCGCTCTACTTTCCTTTAATCACGATCCTCAAAAGGACCACGATCGCGATAACTTCGACCCCCATCAACAATCCCCCCACGATATTCGGCAGCAGGCCAGAAACCGTCGCAATGACGACGATGATCGCAGCGAAGAGCAGGAATAGAATGCGAGCACTCAAGGATTCACTCCCGATGCACGCCTTTCAAGGCGCCGCCAACACCATCGCCACCGCTTGACCGACCGGCGTGTAATTGACGACGACGCACGTCGGCGGGAAGTTCGCGAGCGGTTCGCGAAGGATCGTCAGGCCGCAGGCGGGATCGGGGCGATCGCAATGCAACGTCGGCGGCACGCGGCCGCGCGACAGCGCCAACACGGCCAAGGCCGACTCGATCGCGCCGCAGCCGGCCCCCAGGTTGCCGCCGTAACTCTTCGGCGCGAAGACCGGCCGACCCGGGATCGTCTCGCGCAAGGCCTTCGCTTCGGCCAGGTCGCCGTGCCGCGTCGCTAGTCCGTGGGCACTGACGAAGCCGACGTCGCTCGGCGACAGCCGCGCATCCTGCAACGCCTTGCCGATCGCCGTCCGCACGGCCTGCCCCGACGGCGAACCGCCCGGCGCGACGTGTTCGTGCGCCGAACCCCAACCGCGAATCTCCGCCAACGGAGCGGCTCCGCGCTTCGCGGCAAAGTCGCGGCGCTCCAACACCAGGATCGTCGCCCCTTCGCCGCGGACCTGACCGTCGCGGTCCGCGTCGAACGGTCGGCTCGCGCGGGCCGGATCGTCGCAGGGCGAGAACTCTTCTCCGAGCGAACTCCGCAGCAGATCGTACGGATTAATCCGCGACGACACGCCGCCGGCCAGCATCACGTCGGCCCAGTTTCGTTCCAACAACCGCTGCGACTCGCCGAGCGCCGACAGGCTCGACGCCTCGGCCATGCAGATCGTGTTGTTCGGCCCGCGGGCGTCGTGGGCGATCGACACGTGACAGGCCGGCATGTTCGGCAGGAGCTTGAGCATGACGAGCGGAAAACAGGCCCGCATGCCGTTTTGACCCCACCGCGAGAAATCGTACTCGCCGTTTTCCATCGAGCCCATGAACGGCTCGGCCACTTCGATCATCGGGTTGCGAATGACGTCGGCCCCCATGATCACGCCGAAGCGCTCCGGGTCGACGCCGTCGCTCGCCAGCCGGGCGTCTTCGCGCGCCAACGACGCCGCGGCGATCGTGAGTTGCGAATCGCGGGCCATCACCTTCAGCGCCTTCCGCGGCTTCACATACAGCAGCGGATCGAAATCGACGACGACGCCGGCGACCTTCGCGGTTTGGCCGGTCACGTCATGCGACTCAATGCGTCGCAGTCCCGTGCGGCCCGCATCGAGCGCAGCGCAGACCGCCTCGCGACCGATGCCCAACGGGCCGACGATCCCCAGGCCCGTGATGACGACGGTCGCCTTGCCGTTCATGACCGACGCTCCGCACGTCGCTGCATCGTGGTCATGGCTTCATGTCGACCAAGCGGCGACTCGGACGGACGACTTGCTTGGCGAGTCCGAGGAACTCGAGCAGATGAATGGTCGACCAGGTGAGATCGAATTCCCACCAGCGATGGCCGTGCTGCGCACTCCGCTGATCGGCGTGATGGTTGTTGTGCCAACCTTCGCCGTTGCTCACGAGGCCGACGAACCAGTTATTGCGGCTGTTCTCGTCGGTCTCGTAGTTGCGATAGCCCCAGACGTGCGCCAGCGAGTTGACGCTCCAGGTGATGTGCCACACCGCGACGGTCCGGACGAACACGCCCCAGATGAGCAAGCTCCAACCGAACTGCGCCGCGCCGGCGACGGTGCCGCTCTGCCAGTAGCCGATGCCGAACCCTGCGCCGAAGAACAGCACCCAACTGCCGAGGTTGAGCCACACCCAAGCGAGCTTTCTTTCCAAGGCGAAGTAGTACGGATCGCGGAGCACGTCGCGGGCATACTTTTCATAATGATTCAAACTGTGGATCTGCTTGTTGTCGACCAGCAGCCAGCCCATGTGTCCCCAGAACAGATCGACCAGCGGGCTATGCGGATCAGGCTGCTCGTCGGAGTACTGGTGATGCAGACGATGGATCGCGACCCACTTCGCCGGCGTGTCTTGCACGCACAACACGCCGAGCGTCGCGAAGGTTCGCTCCAACCACTTCGGCACGATGAAGCCCTGGTGCGTCAGCAGGCGGTGATAACACAAGTTGATGCCGAGCGTGCCGAAGACATAGAACCCCAGCACGGCGAGCACGACGCCCGTCCAACTGAAGAAGTACGGCACGAACGCGAGGCAAGCGATCGCATGAAACACGACGAACGAGATCGCGTAATCCCAGACGATCGCCTTGCCGTCGACCGTGGCAGGCTTCGGCAACTTGCCGTCGGCCCCCAGCCGAGCATGCCACACGGGCGTCGAACCATCGGCGGTCGTCGTGCCGGTCGGTACGTCGGCGGCCGCCATATCGGCCGTCGCTAACTTCGTCAGGACCATCTCCGGTCGATCGCTCATCGTCGCTCCCATGAGGAGGCTCGCTAAGTTGAGCCTCTGTCTTTATTTGAAGTGCCTATCTTCCCAAAGAACCGACTGCCAAGTCAACTCCCCTCGCGCTGCCGAAAACCCGAGGAATGGCGTATGCTATCGTTCCTTCAGGGGCTCGGCGGTCGTTGCGCGACCAACTCGC
>CAMCTH010000544.1 GCA_945877965.1 Planctomicrobium piriforme
GTTCCGCGGTGGCTGGGTCCACGCGTCCGGCGGCGAGGAAATCGACGAGACGGCGGTGACTCTCCACTCCCTCCTTCCAACCCGCCTTCTTCACGCTTTCGCGAAACCTCTGAAAAAAGACGTGCAGCAAATCGCCGAACGCCACGAGCGGTTGCAGTCCGCTTGCCTCGAGCAGCGACCGGTGGAACTGAATATCAATCGCGATGAAGGTCTTCAGGTCGCGTGCCGACCGGAACTGAGCGACGATTTCGCGCAGCCGCGCCTCAATCGACGGGTCGGCCGCCATCCGCCGCACTACATGCGGCAGTACGCCGGTTTCGAGGATCACGCGGCTGTCGATGAGTTGCTGTGGATCGACGTCGAGCAGGGCGGAATGGAACCCCAAGTGCTCGGTCACGCGGCCCATGTCGATCCGCCCGACCGTCAGCCCGACGCCGGTTTTTGATTCGACGATGCCGAGGAACGCGAGCGCCGTCGTCGCCTCGCGCACGCTGAGTCGGCTGATACCCAAGGTTTCGGCAAGCTGCGTCTCGGTCGGCAGTCGATCGCCGGGGACGAGTTTTCGCTCGATGATATAGTGCTTGATCTGCGCGGTCGCCTGGTCACGGACTTTGAAACGGCGAAGCGTTTGCATGGAATTTCTCTGATCGGGTTGCAGTCCGCAATTCTCACCGATAGATTATCTGACAATCTGATGGCCGTCAATCTGCAGGCACGGCCCGTCCCCGGATCGTCAGGAGCGAACTTGCCATGCCGACGGTTGCGATCACCGACTACACGTTCCCCAATCTCGAGATCGAGCAGTCGATCCTGTCCGCCGGCGGATTCGAGCTGCGGAGCGGGAACGATAAGCAAGTCCCGGCGCTCCAGGCGCTCGTGGCTGAGGTCGATGCGGTCATCACACAGTTTGCGCCGATCAACGCGGAAGTCATCGGAGCGATGCAGCGGGCCAAGGTGATCGTGCGGTATGGGATCGGGGTTGACAACGTCGATCTGCAGGCGGCGCGCGAGCGAGGAATTCCGGTCTGCAATATCCCCGACTACTGCATCGATGAAGTTGCCGACCACACGCTGGCATTCATTCTCAGCGTCTCGCGACAGGTCGTGCCCAACACGCTGCATGTGCGCGAGGGAAAATGGGGGCTGGCGACGCCGTTGGATCAGCTGCGCACGCTGTGCGATCAGACGGTGGGACTGGTGGGCTTCGGTCGCATCGGACGCGAAGTCGCGGCGCGGCTGGCTCCTTTCAAGTGTCGGCGTCTTGTTCATGACGCCTTCGTTCCGGCCGACGCCGTGCGCGCCGCCGGCTGCGAGCCGATCGCGCTCGACGATCTGTTGGCGCAGTCCGATTTCGTGACGCTCCATTGTCCATCGACGGCGCAGACGAAGAAGCTGCTGAACGCCGAATCAGTCGGTCGCATGAAACGTGGGGCAGTCGTGGTGAATCTCGCCCGCGGCGATCTGATCGACACGGCCGCCCTCGTGGCCGCCCTGCAATCCGGGCAACTTTCCTCGGCGGCGATCGACGTCTGCGACCCCGAACCGATCCCGGCCGACAGCCCGCTGCGCTCCCTGCCCAACGTGATCACAGCATCGCACATTGCGTCGGCCAGTCCCAAAGCCGTGCGAACACTCCGCGAGACCGCAGCCCGGATCGCGGCGATGGCCTTGCGAGGCGAGCCGCTGCCGAACGTCGTCAATTGACGGTCGCGAAGTCACGCAATTATTCAGGACGCATCCATGCCCAAGCCTTTGTTTCGCGGAGTCTGCGCTTCGTCGATCACGCCGTTTCGTCCCGATGGGAGCTTGTGGCTGGAGCGACTCAAGCCGCACATCGACTGGCTGATCAGCGAACGAGTGGATGCGATCTCGCCTCTGGGAAGCTCGGGTGAATTCCCCGCGCTGGAATGCCCGGACCGCGAACGCATGCTGGCGGCGGCTCTGGAGGCGATCGCGGGGCGAGTACCCGTCCTCGCCGGGACTCATGACTATTCGACCGCACGTACGATCCGGTTGTCGAAGTTCGCCGAGTCCGCAGGGGCCGATGCGCTATTGATCGTGCCGCCGTATTACATGGCCCCCACGCCGGCGCAGGTGATGGACCACTATCGCCGCATTGCCGAAGCGGTCACGATTCCGATCATTGTCTATCACAACATTCCACTAACTTCGGTGGACCTGACGACCGAGCACTTACTGAAGCTCTTCGAAGAGCGCGTGATCGCCGGGGTGAAAATGTCTCACCCGGAACCGGATCGGCAGTGCCAGTTGCTGCAAGCGACGGAAGGAGCCTTCACGGTCTATGCGGGCATCGATACCGCGGCGTTCGAAGGGCTGTGTCACGGCTCGCACGGCTGGATTTCGGGAATCCCGAGCACGGTGCCGCGTGCGGCGCGCCGACTCTATGAACTCATTGCGATCGAAGGAAATCTACCCGAGGCTCGCGCCTTGTGGCGCAAGCTCGCGCCGCTGATGCGACTGCAGTTCCAAGCCTACCACTCCAAGGGCGAGGGAGCGCACTGGTTCAGCACGATGAAAGCCGCGCTCAACATGATCGGGCCGTCGGTAGGTGATCCACAGCCGCCGATCCAGCCGTTGCCGGAAGGTCATCGCATGACGCTCGCAAATATGCTGATAAATTTAGGCTACGACGTTCGCTCAGAGGCGCGGGGATAGAACCGGATCGACGAAATGCTCAGAGTCATGAACACACACGCAGACGCCTCGGGCCGCGATCGGCCCCTGGTCGGAGAGACCGAAGTCATTGCGCCGCGCATCATCGAAGCTCCCGACGTCCTGCTTGTCGGGAGCGGGATCATGTCGTCGACGCTGGCCGTGATGCTCAAGCGGCTTGATCCTCGCTTGCGCATCCAGATGGTCGAAGTCACGACCGAACTTGCGCGAGAAGCTTCGGACGGCTGGAACAATGCGGGCACAGGACACGCCGGCGTGTGTGAGATGAGCTACACACCCGCCCGTGATCCCGATGGTCGTGTGCCGATTGCAAGGGCAATGCGCATCTGCGAGCAATTCGAGCAATCGAAGCAGTTCTGGGGGACAGCGGCCGCCGGCAGCATGGTGGGCGATCCAAGGGATTTCATTCACGCGGTGCCGCATATCTGCTTTGTGCAGGGGAAGGATGACGTCGACTTCCTGAAGGCTCGGCACGCGGCGATGACTGAGCATCACTTCTTTCGCAAGATGCAACTGGCTGCGGACCCTTCCGTGATTCACGAATGGGCGCCGCTGGTGATGGAAGGCCGCGTACCGGGGCCGGTTGCGGCGACAGTAGGCGATGGCACGGAGGTCAACTTCGGTCTGCTGGCTCGCCGGTTGTGCGGCTGGCTCGCAGAGCAAGAGCACTGCGGAGTAGCGACCGGTTGGGGGGTGACGAAACTGCGACGGGGTGCCGGAGAATGGCGATTTTCCGTACGCTGCGTAACCACGGGTGAGGAGCGCGAGCAGCGTGCGAAGTTTGTGTTCGTAGGCGCGGGCGGCGGCAGTTTGCCTTTGCTGCAATCAACCGGACTCGCCGAAGTCGCGGGACTCGGCGGCTTCCCCATCGGCGGTCAGTGGCTCGTATGCGATGAGCCGTCGATCTGTTCCCGGCATGTGGCAAAAGTCTATGGAGCCACTCCACCATCGTCACCCAGTTTGGGCTCAGGGCATCTCGACGTGCGACGGCTCAACGGTCAGCGGCAGCTTCTCTTTGGCCCGTTCGCCTCGTGGACGACTCGATTCCTCAAACATTCAGGACGCTGGAGCGATCTGCCCCTTTCCATTCGCATGAATAATCTGTCCGCGCTGCTTCGCGCCGCCGTGCGTAACCGGTCGCTGGTGCGGTATCTAGTGACGCAGGGATTGCAGAGCATGGAGGATCGTATGCAGGCCTTGCGTGAATACTATCCCAATGCGCGCCGCGAACATTGGCGACTCGTACAAGCCGGCATTCGAGTGCAGGCCGTCAAGAAAGCGGATCGCGGCAAGGTGCATTTCGGCACCGAAGTGTTTTCCTTTGCGGACCGGTCGCTCGCGGCATTACTGGGAGCATCGCCGGGCGCTTCGGTCTCGGTGAACATCGCTCTGG
>CAMCTH010000545.1 GCA_945877965.1 Planctomicrobium piriforme
TTCCGTTTGAGTTGCGCTTATGTCGTCGTGGAAGTTTTTTGTTGCGGTGCTCGCAGCGCTCGTCGTCGGGCCGACGTCTGTGTCGGCCGAAGATGTGTTTCAGCAGCAGATCGCGCCGTTTATCCAGACTCATTGCGTGGAGTGCCACAACGCGACGACCCACGAAGGGGAATTGGATTTAACCCGTTATGCGACCGCGGCGTCGCTGGGGCAGCATTTTCGTCAGTGGGAGCATGTGCTGACGTTTGTGAAGAAAGGCGAGATGCCGCCGGAGACGGCCAAGCAACCCGCCGACGCCGAGCGGGCCGCGTTCTTGGCGACGCTGCAACAACTGCTCGCCGAGCAAGCTCGCGATCTCTCGGGCGATCCTGGCGTCGTGTTGCCGCGACGGTTGACGGCCGCGGAGTTCAACTACACGATCCGCGATCTTACGGGGGTCGACATCCGTCCGGCCGATTCGTTTCCGATTGATCCGGCCTCCGGCGAAGGCTTCAGCAACACGGGTGAAGCGTTGGTGATGTCGCCGAACTTGTTCAAGAAGTACTACGCCGCGGCCCAGTTCACGGCCGAGCATGTCGTGCTGACGCCGACGGAGTTTCGGTTCGCCCCCTATCCGGTCACGACGTTCGCCGATCGAGTCAAATATCATGAGCAAGCCTTACTGCAGTTTTATGCCGAGCACGAAGTCGTCTATGAAAAGTACCTGACGGCGGCGTGGTTGTATCGTCATCGGCCCGCCGATCGGAAGTCGGCGACGATCGAAACGTGGGCCGGCGAAAGAAAGCTCAGCCCCAAGTACCTGCGGCAGGTGTGGGATCTGTTGAACGATGTGAGCGACGATCCGTATTATCTCGGCGCACTTCGTGCGCGCTGGAATAACCTGCCGCCGCCGGATGCAAACGGCGCGGAGAAATCAACCGAGCCGACGCGCGAAATCGCTGCCCTCGCGGCATACGTTCGTCGTTTGAGTTCGCAGCTCTGCGTGGAGGAAACGCGGGCGATTGTTTCGAACGCCGGCAACGCGCCGATCGCCCATCTCGAACGCCGCAAGAAGACGGCCGCCGAACGGGATACGGTCGATCCGAACCTGCTCACCGATCGCCGCCGCTTGCACGTCGAGTTGCGCAAGCGGTCCGATTCGCCGGACGTCAAAATCATCGTGCAGGCCGCGCATTGGAAAAAGTCGGATCAAGCCGGCTTCGTCGTCTTGAGCGAGATGAAGCTCAGCGAGCAAACGGTGCAAAACTATCGCCCCGGCGACAAGAAGAACGAGTCGCTCCGCGACCTGTTGCTAAAGCATGATCCGGATCAGTGGGAGCGCTTGAAGCCGGGCCGCCATCCGCTCGGGCATGCGATCGCGGCGGACGCTGTGGTCCTGTCGACCGACGCACCGCTCGAAATCGTCGTTCCCGTGCAAGCCTTGAAGGACCGGCAGAGTATTCATTTTTTCGCCGAAGCCACTCTCGATCGTGAGCACTCACCGCAAGCGGTGATGCGGATCGCGCTCACCGATCGACCGTCGACGATCGGCGAACACTCAAGTCTCCTGGGCGATCCGCAGAGTCCGCTTGCCGAACCGCTGCAAGCGTCGGCGTCGGCGTTCTGTCGGGTGTTTCCGAATCGGTTTGTGTACGTCGACGAGACGCGCGGCCTGTCGGCCGGATTCCACTTGATCGAAGGCCTGTTTCGCGACGATCAGCCGCTCTGCAAGTTGGTGCTGAACGACGAGCAGAACGCCCGGCTGAATCGTCTCTGGGAAGAGATGTACTTCGGCACCGGCATGGTCGAGAAGATGTTGCGGGGCTTCGTCTTCTTCGAGCGAAGCGAACGGAATTTTCTTAAGCACGCCGACTTCGATTCGATCAAAGAAGAAGACCCGGCGCTGGTCGAGGCGGCGACGCTCGTCCGTTTCGAGCAGGCTTATCTGAAACAATCGGGCGTGAAGCCGGACGATCCCGAGCGCGATCGGCATCCGGTCCACTTGTTCTTCGAAGACGTTCGCCAAGGTCTGCAGCGCCGAGCGACGCAGTTGGCCGAGGCGAAGCCGAGCTATCTGCGGCAGTTGACAGCGCTAGCGGAGCGGGCCTATCGTCGTCCACTCAGCGAGCGTGAACGCGAACAGTTGGAGCGGTTTTATGAATCCGCCGCGTCGCAGCCCGAGGTCGGCGTCGAGCAAGCGGTTCGCGGCGTCGTGACGAGTATTTTGGTTTCGCCCTATTTCAGTTGCCGCGTCGACGTGCCGCCCGAGGGCGATACGGTCAAGCCGCTCGCGGACCTGGCGCTGGCGTCGCGATTAAGTTACCTGCTCTGGGCCTCGATGCCCGACGACGAGTTGCTGAGCCTCGCCAAGGCCGGCAAGCTAAACGACGAAGCGACGCTGCGGCAACAAGTTCGTCGGATGCGCGAAGACCCGAAGGTCGCCGGGATGGCGCTCGAGTTCTTCGGCCAATGGCTTCGCTATCGCGAATTCCTGAGCGCCGAGTCGGTCGATCGGATCGTCTTCCCGAACTTCAACGATGCCTTGAAGCAGGCGATGTTCGAAGAACCGACGCGGCTGGCGACGCATTTGTTGCAGCACAATTTGCCGGTCACCGACCTGCTCTACGGCGACGCGACGTTTGTGAACGGCCCGTTGGCCGCGCATTACGGCTTGCCGCACCAGGGCGAGGCCGGCGAGTGGCAGCGCATCGACGGACTGCATCGGCACGGCCGTGGCGGCGTGTTGGGGATGGCCGTCTTTCTGACGACGAACTCGCAGCCGCAGCGGACGAGTCCGGTGAAGCGCGGCTTCTGGGTCGTGCATAAGATTCTCGGCGAGCACATTCCCGCTCCGCCGGCCGACGTGGCGGTGCTTCCCGCCAAAGAGACCGAGACCGACGGCAAGACGATTCGCCAACTCCTGGCGATGCATACCGAAGAACATGCCTGCGCGCGTTGTCACCAACGATTCGATGCCGTCGGCCTGGCGATGGAGGGCTTCGACCCGATCGGCAAACGGCGCGAGAAAGACCTCGCCGGTCGGCCGGTCGATGAGGTCGTGCAGTTGCCGTCGGGGAAAGAAGCCCGCGGGGTGCCACAGTATCTGGAGCACCTCCGTGCGACGCGACACGACGACTTCATCCAAACGCTCTGTCAAAAGTTCCTGGGTTATGCCTTGGGACGTTCGTTGGAAATCTCGGATCACGAACTGTTGGAAAAGATGCAGGCCGACCTGGAGCGCGACGACGATCGTTTCGCGACGTTGCTCGAAACGGTCGTTTTCAGTCCGCAGTTTCGCAATCAACGCTGCCGCAACTTCACGATCGACCGCTTCCGTGCGGAATCTTCAGGAGACTAAACCGTGAACCCAAACACTCTTTCGCGTCGCGTGCTGCTCAAGGGCTTGGGGCTGTCGGTCTCGCTGCCGTGGCTCGAAGCGGCCCACTTGTGGGGCGGCGAGTTTACGAAGCCGAGCACCCGCCCGCCGCAGCGCTTCGCCTGCATGTTCATCGGCGACGGCATTTCGCCGCCGCAATGGTGGTCAAAGGGCGACGGCGCGGCGATGGAACTCGGCGAGAGCCTCACGTCGCTCGCACCGCACAAGGACAAGCTCAACGTCATCAACGGTCTGTTCAACCAGCAGGCCGGCGGCGGACATGCGCGGTGCGCCGGCAACATCTTGTCGGGCGTTGCATTGCGGCGCGGCCGCGAGATCCATGGCGGCATCAGCATGGATCAACTGCTGGCGAAGCAATTTGAAGAGGAGACCGCGCTGCCGAGTTTGGTGCTCGGCTGTGAGCAGCCGGTCAGCGGCTTTCACGAAAGCCAGTACTCGATGGTCTACGCCTCGCACATCTCCTGGCAAAGCCCGAACTCGCCGATTCCGATCGAGCTCTATCCTTCGCTCGCGTTCGATAGCCTGTTCGGCAGCCAGTCGAGCAAACTGCAAGGAAGCATCTTGGATCAGGTTCGCGAGCAGGCGTCCGACTTACGATTGAAAGTAAGCAACTCCGATCAGGTGAAGATCGACGAGTATCTGACGTCGGTCCGCGAGACGGAACAACGGCTCCGGACGCTGAGCAAGCAGCAACAAACCCAAGCGGCCG
>CAMCTH010000546.1 GCA_945877965.1 Planctomicrobium piriforme
GTTTAGAGAACCGATGATCGCGGCGACCGCCGATCTCGGTCGTCAGCGTCCCGCCGACGCCGATCGTTCGGGCTTGTTCGATAACTTCCGGAGCGACCATCGTCACGGCCGCGCCGCGAGGCCAATCGTGCTTGATTAACTCGGCAAGCAGCCAAGTCGAATCGCCGGCGGCTCCCGATGTAGTGGCGTCGGCGCAGTCACTCAGGACGACGAGCCCTTGTTCGACGAGCTTCGCTTTGCGGACAGCTTCGTCAGGCGGCGTGAGCTCGATTAAGTATTCGCGGCGTCGGTTCCAGACGTCTTGCGCCAGCCGTTCGCAGGCGGCGACGGCGGTTGCTTCGTCGTCAGTCGTTACCCACGCAGTCGTCGCGAGTTCCGGCACGTCGAGCCACGGTTGAACGGTCGCCAAGCCCGCGCTCAAGAACTCGGGCCGCGCTTCGAGTCCCTGCAAGCTCTCGCGCCAACCGAAGCTCACGCTCGCGGGGTCTTGCGTGTTGGCCCGTTCGACAGGCGGGACCATCGGCAACCGCACAAAGGCCGTGACCGGCCGAATGCCGTCGATCAAAATCCGCCGCAACGCCGCCGCGCCGCGGACGCCGGTCTCGAAGGTGTCGATGTGCGGCGCGGTGTGATAGACGACCAGGCAGTCGGCCAGCTGCAGCATCTTGGGCGTGACGTTCGCGTGCAGATCGAGCGTCGCCACGAGCGGTACCTGCGAGCCGATCACCCCGCGGACCGCTTCGAGCAAATCCCCTTCGACGTCGGGATACCCCTCGGCCGCCATCGCGCCATGCAACGCCAAGAGCACGCCGTCGAGCGGTCCGGCGTTGCGAAAGGCCGTGACGAGTTCGTCGCGAATCCAATCGAAGGTCTCGCGCGTCGCCAGACCGCTCGGCCAACACGGCAATCGCACTAAACCGACGATCTCCGGTTGCTCGGGCCACGCACGCAGCGACTGAATAAAGCCGCCGGGTTCGTTGGTCGTCGCGAGCTTGGTGACGAAATCGGCGGCGCGGGTGACGCCGAATTGCTCGAAGTCGAGCCGGGTCGTCGGGACCGAATTGAACGTATTCGTCTCTTGCCACTGCTGGGCGACGCCGATGCGCATGATGCGTTAAACCTTCAGCGTTTGCACGGCCTCGTCGATTCGGCCGAGCGCGGCATCCACGTCGGCCGGCGTCATCGCGGCACAGAAGCCGTGATGGCACGCTCCGCCGCCGTAGTCGTGGAAATAGACGCCGCGGGCGATCGAGGCGGCGATGAATTCGAGCATCAGCTTGCGGTTGTGCTTCACGGCATCGCGATAGCTATGCGGCTCTCCCTCGACCCCCATGTAGATACCGAAGCGAGCTCCGAGGCCGCGCACTTTGCCGGGGATTCCGCGCTCGGCGAAGATATTGTTCATGCCGCCGTACAAGTGCTCGGCCGTTTGACGGATGTGCTCGTAGAAGCCGGGCGAACGATAAATCTTCAGCGCCGCTAAGGCTGCGGCGACGATAACGGGATGACCGTTATAGGTGCCGCTGTGTTGGCAATCGCCGTCGGGCATGAGTCGCTGCATCACGTCGGCCCGACCGCCGAAGACGCTGAGCGGATATCCGCCGCCGACCGCCTTGCCGACGGTGCTCAGGTCGGGCGTGATGCCGAAGTATTCTTGCGCACCGCCGGGAGCCATGCGGAACGCCGATTGAATTTCGTCGTAGATCAACAGCACGCCGGCGCGGCGAGTCTCGTCGCGCATCGCTTGCATGAATTCTTTGGTCGGAATGATGCAGCCCGCGTTGTAGAAGACGGGCTCGCAAATGACCGCGGCAAGTTCGTGGCCGTGCTTGCGAATTGCCTCAACGAGCAGATCGGTCCGATCATACGGCACCAGGATTAATTCTTTATCGAGGCCGGGCGTCATGCCCGACGACGCGGGCCAAGCGTTCGGCGCACTCTCGGAGCCGAGCTTGTCGGCCGGTGCGCCGATGGAGTACATGACCTGATCGTGATAGCCGTGAAAGTTTCCTTCGATCTTGAGCAGCTTCGTCCGACCGGTGAAGGCGCGTGCGAGGCGGATCGTGTGCATCGTCGCTTCGGTTCCCGAGCCAGTGAAGCGAACGCGCTCGAACGACGGTATCGTTTGGCACAAAAGTTCGGCCAACTCGGCCTGGACTTCGTTTTCGTACGAACAGCACGCACCGGCGGCGAGCGCTTGTTGTACGGCCGCCGTGATTCGCGGGTCGCCGTGCCCCAGCAACGTCGCCCCGTGGCTGCAGCAGAGGTCGTAGTACTCGCGGCCGTCGAGGTCCCAGACGCGGCAGCCCTCGCCCTTAGCTAGGTACAGGGGATGCCCGAGGGCCCGATTCAGCCGAGTCGACGACGACACGCCCCCGGCCAGGGAACCTTTGGCTCGGCCATAATGTTCGACGACGCGGCTCATGCGATTAGCTTCACTTTCTGGCGGGAAATGCGGTGGAATTCGGATAAGGGGCGAGCCCGGTGATCATAACGATGCCGCGACGCGACTTCCGCAAAGAAGGCAATTTGCTTGCTCGATTTGCAATTGCGGAGTAGTATGGTCCTATTGAGCGACGGCAAAGTTATTGAAAGAGCCTATAGTGATTCTCATGTCGGAAAAGCGTCCTAAATCAAGTGAACTCAGATTACAGCAACTCCGCAGCTTTTGCGAGACGGCGCGGCTCGGAAGTTTGACGGCCGCCGCGAATTCGCTCGGACTGACCCAGCCGACGATCGGCGAACAGGTCCACGCGCTGGAGCGCGAGTTCGGCGAGAAGCTGGTCGAGACGCACGGACGAGGCTGCCGACTGACCGAGGCAGGGCAGGTGTTGGCGACGCTCGCTGGTCCGCTCATCGCGGGCATCGACTCGCTGAAGGCTGGCTTCTACGAGACGCGGCAGAAGCAACGTTCGCGGATCACCGTCGCCGGGAGCCCGCGGGTGCTGGCCGAAGACATTCTCGATTGTTTGCCCGAGTTCGATCGGCAATTCCCCGGTTCGCAAGTCACCTGCATGGAGATGCACGTCGAGAGCGTCGCCGAGGCAGTGCAGTCGGGCCGCGCCGATCTTGGGCTGACGCTGGCTGCGGTGATCGACCGGAACAGTCCGTGGCTCGAAATTGAAGAGGGCTATGAGCTCGACGTTCTGCTGATCACGCCGCAGGATCATCCGCTGGCGAAGCGAAAGACGATCACGCTGGCCGACATCGCGGAGTTCCCGGTCGTCAACGGCGGTAACACGATCGGCGACCCGGCCGTCAATGAAGCGCTGAAGAAGGCCGGCGTCTTCAACAACCGAACGTGCCGCGTGGAAGCGACCTACACGGCCGCCGTCCGACGGTTTGTCGAGCAAGGTTTCGGCGTCGGCCTGGTATACGGCCTGCCGGGTCGTCCGGCCGCACAGAAGTTGCACGAGCGTTCGATCAGCCAGTATGTCGGACGAATTCGGATCGATCTGGTGTGGCGTCGCGGAGCGATCAAGCAACAACTGTCACGCGCGTTCGCCGATGCCGTCAAAGAATCAATGCGGCGTAAGCGAGAAGAGATTCAAGCGTAGCCGCGGCAACGTTGAGCACGCCGATCGCAAACATAAGGATGACGTATGGCAACGCTCCGAATTGCTCTCGCGCAGTGTAAACAGACGGCCGATTTCGACGAGAACGCGCGGACGATCTTTCGCTTTCTCGAACAAGCGGCCGCCGCCCAAGCACAGATAGTTTGCTTCCCGGAGACGCAGTCCGTCGGCTATCGCGTCGACATCGCAACGCCGGACGCTCCGGTCGAACCAGAACGACTCGATGCGTTGCACAATCAGATCGCGGCGCGATGCGGTGAACTCGGCGTCGCTTGTATTTTGGGAACGGAGATTCCGCTCGAATCGAACCCGCACGGCAAGCCGTACAACTCGGCCTTAGTGATTTCGCCGTCGGGCGAGATTCTGGGCGCGCATCACAAAACCAAGCTCACGCCCCTCGATGCCGTCGCTTATTCGCCCGGCAATTAGATCGAGACTTTTGACTTGTGCGGCGTGTAAGTAGGCGTTGTGATCTGCTTCGAAGGGTTCCGCTTTGCCGAGACGACC
>CAMCTH010000547.1 GCA_945877965.1 Planctomicrobium piriforme
GCCTCGGCGCCGTCGAAGAGAATCTGGTCGCCGTAATTTTTGTACGCATTCTTGATCTGCAGCAGCACGCCCATCCGCAACTCACCTCTGACGAAAACTTCGTAAACCACCATCATAACCGCGACGCGGTCGGTTCGACGAGGGGAGTAGCCGGCGACAGAGTGAGGGGATAATCGCCGAAATTACCGGCGATTTAACGAACACGGCCGGCAGAACACCGAAGCGATTCTGCCGGCCGCATGGTGTGAGACGAGCCTAAGCTCGTGCTCGTGAAGACAATAACTCGACTAGCGTCCGGCTTCGATGAGCTTCTCGTCCAACAACTCGTTCTGATCACGCGTCACCAGCGAGGCAAGGACCGAGATGTCGATCTTTTCGCTGAGGAAGCGAACCGAGGCATCGCCGAAAGCGACGTGAGCGCCGCCCGCGTGGAAGCTGTAAATCGCTCCGGTGCCGTCGGTGCCGTAGGCGGTCGGGCCTTGGCCGTTGCTCGAAGTCGAAATGACGTCGACGCCGTTGGCGGCGTTGATGCCGTACTCGCCGATTTCGGCGGTGCCGGCCTTGTTGAAGCCTTGCAGGCGAATGTCGTTCGCATTACGCGACCAGCCGCCGCCGTTGACGCGAGCCGCGGTGAGGTCCGAGCTGACCAGCTTGCCGCGACGATACAGATACGGCCGGCCATGCGACTCGGCCAGCAGAATCGTTCGCGACAAACCGTCGGTCACGTCGGCGGCGCGAGCGGCGACGTTCGGCGGCATGATGCCCGCACCGGCCGCGTTCACGTACTTGCCGAGGGTCAAACCCGAGGCGTAGCTGCCGCCGGTGGCGATGCCGCCGGTCAGCGTGATGCCGGTCCCCGCACCCGCGTTCGGCGTGCCGCCGCCGACATCGGTGAGCAAGCGAGCATCGACCTGGCGGACCGAAGCGTAGTCGGTGATGCCGACGACTTCTGTCGTCAGAGTCGGCGCGGTGGAGGTAACGACGGTGTAACCGTCCGGCTTGCTATCCCAGCGATCGGCCAACGGCGACGACGGGTCGATCAAGATGCTGATCCGCTGCTGCGTGACCGGCAAGTTATTGGGCGCGAACCAGTCCGATTTGAAATCGTAACGATCGTACAGATCGCGACGTTCCAACTGCGGCAGCACTTCGACGACCCAACCGATCCGCTTGACGTTGGTATCGAAGCCGACGCGACCGGCCGTCGGAAACTTCGTGTTCTGCACTTCGTAATTCAGAATGGCCAGCGCGAGCTGACGCAGATTGCTTTGGCTCGTCGAACGACGAGCCGTGGCACGCGCGGCTTGGATGGCCGGGAAGGCCAACGCAATGAGCCCCGCGATGATGACGATGACGACCAACAATTCGACGAGCGTGAAGCCCGATCGGTTGGAGCGACGACTTAACGGACGAAACTGCTTGTTCCAAGACTGACTCATGATCCATTTCTCCTGATAAAAACAAAAAGCCCCATGAAATAAACGCTGAAAACCAACCTGCCTAACTCGCCGACTACGACGATTTCCCCGTCGCAGCAGTCACGCGAGCTAATTCGAACGGCGGCAGACTGATGAGGTCCGCCGGAGTAATTTCAGCCGAGAGCGGCGTCGTTTGCGGATGGGCATACTCCGCAGGAACGCTGCCCGTCGTCGTTGAATTGGGATCGCCGGCGGAGCACCGCGCCGTGACGAGGTACCGTCCGGCCGGCGCCCCTTCGCCTTCGCCGTCGGTGACGACGCTGAATCGACCGGCGGGCCCGACGACGGCCGTCGGCCGCGACGGCAACGCTTGATCCGAAGCGATCGGATAGAACGTCAACTCGGCACCGGCTGCGGGCCGGCCGTCGATAAAGAGCGAACCTTCGACCGAAATGAAGTTGTCGGGCTTGGTCGACCGCAACGACCCGAACGGGAGCCATTGCCAGCCGAAAATCAAAGCCAGCAACCCGCACAGCGCGACCGGCGTGAGCGAGCGCTGCCACAACGGATCGCCTGCTTCAGCCGTCGTCACCGGCACGTCGAGCATCGACGGCCGCGTCGCCTTCCGGTTCCGACGAAGCGTAATGCGATCGATCACCTCGGCGACGCCCACGACGGAGCGAGTCGCCTCGAGCGCGATCGTCTTCGTCTCTTCGTCGACGGCGAAACCGCTCAGCAACACGGCGTTGCCGCGGGCCTCGACGCTGAGCGTCCGATACGCCTCGGCATCGTAGGCCAACAGCGTTTGCGCCACGCGCCGACTGAGCGGCACGTTCCACTCTTTCTTCTTCAATTCAAGAATGCGATCTGACATAAACGGATTGCCCCAACAAAAACGGTGCGGTCTCTGCGCAGTGCGGCAGAGCTAAGAACGGAGGAACGAACGATCGGTGCGAACTAGCGGGTCGTCGTCGGTCGACAACAACAACACGCGCACGCGATCGCCGAAAGGGGCGAGGCGACAGGCGAGAGGGACGGCGGGTTAGTTCTTCCGTGAATCATGTTTGGCTCCTTGATGGATGGCATCGTGCCTCCGGAAGCCCGGTGAGCCGTATTCGATGACCAAGGCTGCGTTCATCGCAGCCGGGTCTTCTCCGTGCGTTCAATCTGAACCGGCAGTCCGTCCTGGACCGTGATGACGATCTGTCCGTAGCGCAATCCGCTGAGAGCTTGCCGAACCTGGAGGATCAGCTTCTCGACCGACTCTTCGCGCAGACGACGCGAGTTGTCCGTCGTCGGAGCCGAGCCGTTGGTGCGGAGGTCGTCGCTCATGGCGATCGCGCCTTTCGTGTGCTTTGCCGGTTTTGGTCAGCCGCCTGTTGACAGTTTCGGACGGCAGGTCAAAATACATTACCAAGATGATTAACTTGGTCTTGTAGTTGCGATGTTCTAGTTTGCTAAGCTCGTGCCAAACGTGTCCTCGCTCGTCAATTACCGCATTTGTGCCGTATTTGACGAATCGACCACTCGGCCGGGTCACATAACCGTGGCATACAACGGACTTCCCGTTATATTAAACGGACACACCCATCACATTTAACGGCCAATCCAAGATGGAACGGTTTGCACCCCTGTTACTGAATGTCTGGCGGGAAGCCTGCAGACATCTCGAGATCGGCGAGGCCGTCGCGCAGGCGGCTCCGCAACTGTTTCAGCGCATGCCGATCAACCTCGTCCTGATCCGGCACTTCGACGTCGATAGGCACCTCGTCGAGTCGATTGCGACTGGCATCTGCCGACCGCATGCCGTGCCGCAACAGCATCGCAGCGAACTCTCGTCCGCCGACTTTGCGACGCTGATCGCTTGGAGCCGGCGCAACGAGCTATTTCATGGCGATGCCCTGCGAATCGACCCCTTGCCCCGGGGGACTCTGCCGAGTGATCTCCGCGGAGAAGTGGTGATCGGCCCGCTCAACGGTGAGCACGGCCCCGTCGGTCTCGCGATCTTCGCCACCGAGCAGCCGCGAAGGTTTCTGGACCGCCATATCGAAGTGATTCAGCATCTCCTTGAACCCTTTACGGTTTGGATCGAAAACGATCGTCGGCAACGCGAGCTCCGTGTCTTGCGCGAGGCGACCGAGGCGGACAATCAATCGTTGCTGAAAAAGCTGGGACGAACGGGACTGAGCGATACGATCGTCGGCTCGCGCACCGGTCTTCGCGAGGCGATGGAAAAGGTCGAGCAAGTCGCGCACACCGACGTGCCGGTCCTGATCCTCGGCGAGTCGGGCTCCGGCAAAGAAGTCGTAGCCCGGGCGATTCACGAACGCTCAAATCGCGCAAAAGGCCCATTTCTACGGGTCAATTGCGGTGCCATCTCGCCCGAACTGATCGACTCGGAACTCTTCGGCCACGAGAAAGGGAGCTTCACCGGCGCGACCGGCCTGCGCAAAGGTTGGTTCGAACGGGCCGACGGCGGGACGTTACTACTCGACGAGTGCGGCGAGTTAACGCCGGGAGCGCAAGTCCGCTTGCTGCGCGTTTTGCAGGACGGCACGTTCGAGCGCGTGGGCGGTGAGTCGCAGGTCAACGTCGACGTTCGAATCATCGCCGCGACGCACCGCAATCTGGAGGCGATGACGGCCGACGGGAGCTTCCGTC
>CAMCTH010000548.1 GCA_945877965.1 Planctomicrobium piriforme
GTAATCGAGAAGACCGTCGTGAACGGCCGACCGGGCGAGCGCGAAGTCGAGGTCCGCGACGTCGCCACGACGGCGGCCGAAGGGATCGGCCGGACGACGTTGAACTTGGAGCAAGGGGGACGTTACCTGCTGCGAGCCGAAGGGACCGATCGCTTCGGTAATCCGATCTCGGCGACGCATGAGGTGTTCGTGTCCGACGATTCCGACTCGGTGCGACTTCGCATCTTGGCCGACAAGCATACGTATCAACTCGGCGACGAAGCGAACGTGCGGGTCCATTGGCGCGAAGCGCCCGCCGTCGCCTTGGTGACGTTCCAAGGGGCGCGGATTCTCGACTATCGATTGGTGCGGCTGACGACGGGGGACAACCAACTGAAATTGCCGTTCGATGCCAAGCTCGCGCCGAACTTCCGGTTGGAAATCAGCGTGATGAGCGACGTCCCGGACGTCGCGGCTGCGAAGTTGCCGGACGACAAGAAGCCGACGAAGGCCGATGCCGCTCAAAAAGAAGTGGTGGAAAAGATCGTGAAGCGCCCGGAGCCGCGACGTTTTCACACCGCGACCGCCGACTTCACGGTCGAGCGTGCGCTGACCGTGACGCTCGAACCAAAGCGACGCAACGGCTTGAAGGGGCAACCGCAGCCGGGCGAGACGATCGATGTGACGGTGCGGACCGTCGACCCGCAAGGGAAGCCGGTGGCGGCTGAGGTCGGCTTGGCGATGGTCGATCGAACGACCTTCGATCGCTTCGGCTCATCGCAGGAACCGTTGAACCTCGCGTTCCGCGGCGTGACGCGCGAGCCGGCCGTCCGGACGACGGCGAGCATCGTCTTCGCGTACCATCCCGCCACGCGGCCGATCAACGTGCGACTCCTTTCGGAGGAAGAACGGTTGGCGATGGGCAAGCTGGAAACCGAAGCTCGCGCGCTGGTCTTAACACAAAACACTTCGCAGGTCCTTGAGAGCCAGACGGGGCGATACATGGTGGGAGTCGGTGTGAACTCGAATGCCGGCGTCGTCGGAAGTATTGTTGACGACAATATTCAGAACTTTGCGTTTTATGTCGGCGATGAACGGAGACGAGGTGCGGCGAACGAGGAGGGCCAAGATTTAGCCCGCGCGCTTGACGCGGTCGATCAACCGTTGAATCTGAATCAACCCTCAGGCAGGGCTTACCGCGACGGTGAGCCGATGGAACAGGCCGCCGAACGGGCAGCCGGTCCCTATGCGCAATCGGCCCCCATGGCGGCGGCGAAACCGGGCGAAGTCGCCAAGAAGATGGAGAAGCAACAGGCGCTCCAGAGCAATCTCGCGTTCGATCGTCAGCGTGAATCCGAAAGGGGCGAGTTGGAGTCGGATGCGAAGTACAAGCGGTTGGCAGACGCCAATAAATCGAACGCGCTCGGCTTGTTGAAGAACGGCTTGCTCGCGCACGGCAACGGCGTCGCGGCGGCCGAATCGTTCCGTAGTTTCGCTCGTTCCGGCGGGCGGGAGTTAACGGTTGTCGAGAACGGCGTGCAGGCGAATGTTTATTTCAGCGACTTCGACGACGAGACCGAAGCGAACGCGTTGGTTCGTCGCTTGCGTTCAGCGGGGGCCCTGCTTCTGCCGCCGAGCGATCAGCAAGAGACGGCGTATTGGAATCCGGCGATCGTCACCGACGCCGCGGGCACGGCGACCGTCGCCGTCACGTTGCCCGAGCGATCGGCCTCGTGGAAGTTGCTCGCGAAGGGGATCACCACGGCCACGCTCGCCGGCGACGGCTCGGGCGAGCTGACGGTGAAGAAGGACCTGTTCGGCGAACTTCGATTGCCGAGCGTGCTGACCGACGGCGACAAGTCGAGCATCGACGTGGCCGTCCATGACAGCCGTCCAGTCGTTGCGGGACAAAAGCCCGGCCCGATCGAGGTGACGCTGAAGACGACAATCGGCACGAAGAGCCAAACGGAAACGAAGCAGATCGCCGTCGGCACGGCCCTCACGGAACTCTCGTTCCCGGTGACCGCCGCATTGCCTGCCGCCGCCGATCGCGCGGCCGAAGATCCTGCGGCCAACGAGACGATTCAAATTGAGTTGACGATCACGGGCAACGGTGCGACCGACGTCGTCCGCCGCGTCATTCCGTTGCGACCCTACGGCTATCCGGTGTTTGCCGGCGCCGCGGGAACGGCGACGAGCGATGCGACGGCGTGGCTCGAAGCGCCGGCCGGCGTCGACCTGCAACGTCCGCGCTTGGAGATCGTCGTCGGTGCCGCCATGCATCGCGACTTGCTCGACGTCGTGCTCGGCGGGCCGACCTGGTGCGATCATGCTCGGCAATATGCCTCGCCCCTGGAGACGACGACGAGCGATTTGCTGGCGGCTCTCGCTTTGCAAAAACTCGTCGGCGACACGCGCGACCAAGCCGGGCCGGAAGCGGTGGCTCTCGATGCTCGCATTCGGGCCGCCGTCGGATCGCTCGCGTCGTCGCAATCCGACGACGGCGGCTGGAGTTGGACCGGCGCGAAGGGGAACGGTAATCGTTTCGCCTCGGCCCGCGTGTTGTGGGCTCTGAGTCGCGCGAAGGCCGCGGCTTATCTGGTGCCGAGCGACGTTTATGATCGGGCCGTCAACTATCTGTCGGCCCAGTTGGTTGCCGTTCCGGATGACGATCTCGAAGCGAAGTCGGTCGTGCTGCACGCTCTCTCCGAGGCGGGGCATGGCGACTTTGCGGTCGCGAATCGTTTGTATCGCGGGCGGACGACGATGTCGCACGCGGCGGCCGCTTACTTGGCCTTGGCTCTCATCAAGCTCGACCACACCGCGATGGCGGCCGACTTGCTCAGCGCGGCGTTGAATCGTGCGCCGGTTGCGGCCGGTGCCGACGGGAAGGCGATCGCCTCCGCGGGAGACGCTTCGTACAACGCCGGCCCGAGCGAAGTCCGGGCGCTGCTCGGCCTCGCGCTCACGACGGCGTCGCCGGCATCGGCCGAGTTGCCCAAGATCGTCGAGCAACTGCTCGCCGCGCGGGCCGGCAATCGCTGGTCGCCCGAAAAAGCGACCGGCCCGGCCGTGATGGTGCTGACGGAATGGTACGCTAAGCACAAGCCGGGCGGCGAACGCTACAAGTTGGCCGTCGTCGTCAACAACATCGAAGTGCAATCGTTGGACATCGATCCCGATGCGGGGCCGCAGACGATCGTCGTCGATCCGAAGCATCTGGCGAAGGGGAAGCAGCATGTGCAGTTTAAGATGACCGGCCGCGGCCATCTGACGTATCGTTGCACGCTCGGCGGGTTCGTCGCCGCCGACAAACTGAAGAACTCGATGCCGGGCTGGGTCGTGACGCGGCTGTTCGAACCGGCGCAGCGCGAACTCGACGGTCGCGAACTGCCGCGCGGCTTCAGCATCGTCGAAGGAAATTACGATTGGTTCCGCAATCCGCTCACGCAATTGCCTGCCGGACGTCGTGGTCGCGTGGAACTTTCGTTCTGGCGCAACCAAGGGGGCGAAAGTCGCTTTGACGATCGGCTCGATTACTTGGTCGTCCGCGAGCCGTTGCCGGCGGGGACCGAAGCGGTCGAGTCGACGATTTTGGGCTCATTCGAGCGATTCGAGCGACTGCCGGGCGAACTTGTTTTCTATGTCGGCAACCGTCGCGGCGGCGGGAACATTCGCTTCGACGTCGTCGGCACGACGACCGGCGAGTACTTGGCCGCGCCGACGCAACTCGCGAACGCGCATCGCCTCGAACAGACGGCGTTTTCGAAGCCGGCGAAACTCGGCGTCGTGCCCGCGACGCAGGCGTCGGTCGATGCGTATCGTTGGAGCCCTGACGAACTTTTGGCCTTGGGCAAGGCGAGTTTCGAGAAACGAAACTGGCCCGGCGTGCGGACGTACTTGACCGAACTGCTTTCCGGCTGGAGCCTGCGAGCGGCGCCGTATCAAGAGACGCTCAAGATGCTGCTCGACGCGCATCTCGAACTCGGCCCGCCGGCCGACGTCGTGAAGTACTTTGAGTTGGTCAAAGAGAAGTCGCCCGACTTGGAAATTCCGTTTGAGAAAATCCTGAAAGTCGGCGCGTCGTATCACGA
>CAMCTH010000549.1 GCA_945877965.1 Planctomicrobium piriforme
AAGCACGACGAGGTTCTGGCGCTGTTGCCGTTCCTCGTCTTGCCGGGCATTTTCGGTATCGCCTACCTCCTCGCGCCTTATCGTCACGTCACGTTCTATCGTGATCGGACGATGCAACACAAATTGATGACCGTGCATCAAGACGTTCGCTTCGCGATCTTCAACTTTCCCTACACACTGCTCGATGAAGCCGGAGAACCACTGCTTCGCTTTCGCAAGAACTTGCTTTACAACATCATTCGCAAGCGGTGGTACGTCGAACATCTCGACGGCTCGCCGTTCTGTATGGCGCTCGAGGATTCGATCATCCTCTCGATCCTCCGCCGCTTTTTGGGCCCCATGTTCGGCCTGTTGCGGACGAACTTCATCATCACGACCCACGACGGCGACGACGTGATCGGCGAATTGAACCGCAAGCTCACGTTTTTCGACAAGTACGTGCTCGACCTGACGCACGATCCCGACCGCACGCTCGATCGCCGCGTCGCGTTGGCGCTCGGCGTGATGCTCGACACCGGCGAGAATCGCTAGCCGCGCCGTTCCCTGCGGAGATCATCGCCGTGCCGCCAAACAATCCGAACTCGAACGATCCCTATGCCGCGCGGACGCCCGATCCATACGGCGTCCGTCGTCCCACGCCGCCGCCGACCGCGCCGTCCGAGCCGCTCGACGATCCAGCGGAAGACGAAACGTTAGAACTCTCGGATGACATGCTGGCCGAGCTTCCCGCCGCCCGGCGGTTCGATTTCGAACGCGGCATGTCGCGTTGGCCACCGCTCACGATCGGCCTGATCCTGCTGCTCATGCTCATCTTCGGCTGGGAACTCGTCTCCGGAGCACTGCGGAACGAAGCCGCCATCATGCGGGCCGGCGCGCTGGAAAAGAAAGCCGTCTTACGCGGCGAGTGGTGGCGAATTCCCGCGTCGATGCATCTGCACGGCAGCTTCGAGCACTTGGCCGGCAACTGCGTCGGGCTGTTTCTGCTCGGGCTCGCCGTCGAGCACGCTTTCGGGCTCGGCCCGGCCGCCGTGATGTACTTCGCCGCAGGCTTCGCCGGGGCGATCGCCTCGTTGATGTTCGAAGGGGGACCGACCGTCGGGGCGTCGGGAGCGATCTTCGGCTGGTGGGGAGCGGCCGTTGTCTTTTACTTTCGACATCAGAAGCAACTGATGCTGCGCGACACCCGCGTCGGCTTCGTGCTGCTGGTCTGGGCCGGCTGGACAATCGTCACCGGACTGCTCAATCCGCACATCTCCAACGCCTCGCACCTTGGCGGCTTCCTCGCCGGAGCAACGATCGCGCTGCTCACACCAACGCGCCTGCCGGAGTTGAAACGAACCGTCGCCTCGTAAACGTCGATGTTAACCGACGGCCGGCGTGCCCAACTCGCGCAGCAAATCGAACGTGTAAATGCCCGTATCATGGCCGTCGCTGAAAGCGATCGAGTAGGCGTAGTTGCCGACCGGCGTCATCCCCTGCAGTTCCAACGGCCGGGCCTCGGCGGCCGACAACACCGGCAGCAACATCGACGAGGTCGGAGCCGGCGGAGCGTTTCGTTTCTCACGACACGTTGCGCACGGACAGGCGTCGCGCAGCTCCTGCACACGATAGAGCCGCTGCGAACCGTCGCTCCATTCGATGAGCAATCGTTTGTCGGGCGTGAGCGAAAGTTCCGTCGGAGCTAGCGTCATGTAACTCTGTCTCCCCTCGCCGCCGTATTTCAGAAATACAGTGGGAGAGGGGCCGGGGGTGAGGGGTGCTGAAGCTGATTTCGACTAGGTCATAGAACTAAGGACGTTCAGCAAGTAATCCACTTCTTCGCTCGTGTTGTAATGCAGCAGGCCGATGCGGACCAGCCCCGCGGGTTCAACGCCGAGCGTCTCCGTGAGCGGCAACGCATAAAAATTGCCGTTCCAAACATAAATGCCGGCCTCATCAAGCCGCCGCGCCACCGTCTCGGGCGAGAGCGTGCGGTGCGTAATCGAAAACGTCGCCACGCGCTCGCCAAAGCGACTCAGGTCGGTAATGCCCCAGCTTTTGAATTGCGACAAACGATCGAGGCCCGTCTGCAACCGCTCGGCCAACGGTCGTTCATACGCCGCAATCTTTTCCATCGCCGCGACGAGCGCTGCGCGCCGCGATTGCTCCGGACTCGTCCGTCCCAAGCTCGCCAAATAGTTAATCGCCGCGAGCACGCCGGCGATGCACTCATGATTCTGCGTGCCGGTCATCCATTTGCCGGGCAGCTCATTCGTCGCGGGTCGCACCTTGTACGCCGTGAGCGACTCCAGCAACTCGCGTCGCCCCCACATCACGCCGATGTGCGGACCAAAAAACTTGTAGGCCGAACAGGCCAAGAAATCGACCTGCCAGGCGGCGACGTCGATCAGCCGATGCGGCGCGTAATGCACGGCATCGCAAAAGACCTTGGCTCCGACGGCATGCGCGGCTACGGCGATCTCGGCCACCGGATTGACCGTGCCGACGGCATTCGACGCCGCGCCGACGGCAACGAGTCGCGTCCGCGACGACAGCTGCCGGCGAAAGTCATCGAGATCGAGCGTGCAGTCAGGACGAAGCCCAATGTGCCGCACCGTCACTCCGGCGTCGCGGGCCGCCAGCACCCACGGCGAGACGTCGGCATCGTGATCCAATCGCGACACGATGATCTCGTCCCCCGCGTTCCAGGTTTGCGAAATCGCGCGCGACAACGCGAACGTCAGCGACGTCATGTTCGCGCCGAAGTAGCAGCAGTCGGGGTCGTCGGCGCCGACGAAATCGGCGGCCGCGCGATGGGCTTCGTCGAGCATCACATCGCTGCGGCGGCTCGTTGCGAAGACGCCGCCGTGATTGGCGTTCATCGTTCGCAAGTAATCGCCGATCGCCGCAATGACCGACTCCGGTACCTGGCTGCCGGCCGGCCCGTCGAAGAAGACCGCCTCGCGATCGCCGTGCTTCTGCGCCAAAGCGGGAAACTGTCGCCGCACGGCCGCGACGTCGAACGAAGACTTCGTCATGCTGTTGCTTTCTGGATAAATTGTTCGTCGCGCAAGTCGGTGACGAACATACAGCCCGGACTATGCGTGATCGCGATCTCCGGCTTGGCCGCGAGGAGTGCGAGTTGCGGCGTCACGCCGCAGGCCCAAAAGACCGGCACTTCGCCGGGGTGAATCGTCACGCTCTCGCCAAAGTCGGGCCGCATCAGGTCTGCGATACCGAGCCCCGCCGGGTCGCCGACGTGAACCGGAGCGCCGTGCATCGCCGGATAATTGCCGGTGATTTGCGTCACTTGTTCAACCTGCTCGGGACGATAAGGCCGCATGCTGACGACGAGCGGCCCCGCGAAGCGACCGGCCGACGTACATGCGCGCGAGGTACGAAACATCGGCACGTTACGACGCTCATCGATATGCCGGACCGGCAAGCCCGCCGCGATCAACCCCGACTCGAACGTAAACGAGCAGCCGATCAAGAACGTCACAAAGTCGTCGCGCCACAGCGGCCGCACGTCGGTCGGCTCCGCGCTCTCGGCCGTGCCGTGACGAAAGACGCGATAGCGCGGCACATCGGTACGGATGTCGGCTCCCGGCGCGGCCGGCAACGGTTCGAAATGCCCCGGTTCGGTGCGACAAACCAACGGGCAGGGGCGCGGATTCAAACGGCAGAACTGTGCGAACTCGTCGGCATACGCCGCGGGCAAAATCACGACGTTCGTCTGCACGAATCCCGGGCACTCCCCGGCTGTCGGCGCACGAAACTCGCCGTCACGAATCGCGCGTCGCAGCTCGGCGGGAGTAGTGAACATCATACGACGCTTACGATTTTTTTGATTTCACTCGCTCGTCGATCACGCGTCGCCCCTTGCCTTCGAATCGCGGCAGCGTGCCGAGCGGCACCGTGCGGACTTCGACTTTCAGCCCGAGCCGAACCCGGAACTCGTCGGTCACGCGGCTCGGCTGATCCAAGCGATCTTCAATCTCGACCTCGAGCGCGTCCATCGCGCCGTGCGAGCGGGCCGTCGCGCGATATTCGATGATCTCCGGAAAGCCTCGCAAGATCTGATCCAGGGC
>CAMCTH010000550.1 GCA_945877965.1 Planctomicrobium piriforme
GGATCGCACACTTGCCGGCCTTCGTCGCGAACTTGCTCACCCGCGGCCGCAATCGCGCGGGCCGTTTCAGGCGTCATTCCAGATAGCGTCATGAGTACGGGAACTGACGCCACGGCCACATTGATGCGACCTTCAACCGCGACCCCGGCGAACGGCGTGACGTGCGGCGTCAGTTCGAGATGAGCACGCCGCAGACCCTCGCGGTCGGCGGGCCATGGACTAATCAATACTTCGTCGCCATCGTTAATGCGAACCCGAACCCGCACCCCGCAGACGTCGGCCCAAGAACGGATGACGTATCCGGCGCGGCCGTTGAGTTCGAGCCCTGCGCGCATGCGGCTCGGGCCACGGTCGGCAGCAGAATCGTCGTCCACCAGTTGACCGCGTTGCCGAGCCGCTCGTAGCTGCGCTGCACGTCGTTTCTGTTCCTCCGTCAGCTCTTCGACAGTCGTGTCGTCCATGGGACCATATCGCCGCAAAGCTGCGAGAAATAACGATGTCCGCTCGTCGAATTGCTTGACGAGTTCGTCGTATAAAGCGACGCAGTCATCCTGATTCAGATAGATCTTCGCGGTGCCATCGTCGCGGCGATTCGATTCGCGACTGCTGACGGTGAGAAACTCGCTCCAGCCGCGGGCCGAATCGTGCCGTGAAGCCGAATCCCCAAAAAGAAGATCGGCGGTGACGCCGCGGACGAGGAGCAGCTCTTTCAGCGAATCGAGCCGACCGTTCCGCGGCAAAGTCGTAGCCGCGGAGAAGTAGTAAGAACGCTCGGCACCGAACTGCCGTGGCTGGTCGTCGGAATCGATCCAATCGAGGACGGCATCAGCCAACTGCGGCGTCATCCGCGGGAGCGCGAGTAGCATGTTCCGGGCCCGAGGCGCTTCGTGAGCCGTCAGCGGCAGCGAATTAAGATTTAGCTTTGCCGACTCATCGACGACGTCGGGAAAGCGCGAGTCGGCTTCGCGGCCTATCAGTCGAAAGCCGCATCGCGGGTCGCCGGGCGTCGGCAATTCTTGGAAGGCGGTGCTTAGAGTGATCGCAACTTCCTTTTCCTGCGCGGTACGGGCCCGTGCGGCATGCAGCCGTGCGGCGGCGAACGGGAATCCGGAAAACGCTGCTTCTTCGGCTCTTGCCGCTTCCGCGTTATGCGCCGCGCGCTGAGCGGCGTTGAGCATTGCTTCGTTAAATTGGTAAACCATTCCGGTCAGTAAGACCAGAACGATGAGCACCGTGGGTAGTACGAATCCGCGACGACTTGCAGAGGCGTTCATCGGAGCCCTCGGTGCGTCACAGTCGCGATCACTAATCGCACGGGTCGCGTAACCGATCCGCTACGAGCGACGAATGACACTTCCACGGCCTGCAGACGCTTGCGGCCGTCGCCATCCCATCGCGGCAACCATGTTAGACCGTCGAAATAGCGAAACTTAATGTCGGTCACTGCGTCGCTCAGGAGGATGGGCAAGCCGGCTTGCCACCGCGAAGCGGCGATCGTCGTGGCCGGTTCGATTTCGCGCAATTGCAATGTCGACAAGTACCCACCGTGATGTTGTGAGAAGGACGCCGCTTCGACCGAACGACGCCTCCAAAGGCCCGGCAGCTCGTGGGCTCGAATTGATTCGCCGGTGATAAGCCGCGCAACGCGCGATGCGGATTGTTGCGGCAGCGACGACTCCGCATCACGAGCAGCAACGATCAACGTCGTCTCGTCGCCGGTGACCAGCAGTGGGTCGTCGATTCGCTCGGTGTCCAGCGTCATTTGTCGCGGTGGTTGCTTTGCCTTCGGGGCATAGACCGAGTCGAGGTCGCCTTTGATCGACAGCGGCGTTTCACGAATCGAGCACTCTAAGTACTGGGCGACGGCATTCGCGACTCGATCGCATTGTGCTTGGTCGCGCCCCGCCGTTCGGTAACGAGCCAGCATGTCGAGCGCAGCGAATAGTCCGAGCATAAGTGCGCCGCTGATGGCCGTAGCCGCCAGCACTTCAACGAGCGTGAAGCCGCGACGTGAGGCGTTCATCGGCGCCTCGGGTCCGGTTCTAAGACGCTCGGTTGCGAAGCGAACGGCGCAACGATGCGAGTCAGGTCGAACGATTGCTTACCCGACGCGATGGAGTACACAACCGTCACGGTGCGGCGAACGAGCGGAGTATCGACGACCGGCTCATCGGCGACCGACCATCTCCAACGCGGATCGTCGGCGAAGACACGGTTAGATGATTGCGACGCAGCGAGCACACCCACTTCGAGTTGTCCGTGAATGAGCTTACTGCGCAGCACGGCTTCATTTAGAAAGTGGGCCCGTCCACCCGTGCGTTGAGCCGCGCCAACGCAATGTAGGATGGCTGCTGAGCCGACGCCGAACACGGCCAGCGCCATCAGCACTTCAATGAGGCTGAGGCCGGAGCGAGTTAGAAGTTGCGTTCGTCGGCGAAACTTAGGCATCGGCAGTCTCTCGCAGCTAAGGCGTCACGGTGACGGATTCATTGAAGATGTCATCCGACGTGCCTTGGATACCGTCCGGGCCTGAAGAGCCGATGTCATAACCGCGGGCATTGCGGCGACCCGGATAGGAGTAAGTCAGCGGTCGGCCCCACGCGTCCTGCGGCGGCGCGTCGAGGTAAGGTCCGCGCCAATTGGCGGAGTCGCCGTTCGGAGCTTGGAGCAACGAGCCGATGCCTTGCGCCGTCGAAGGGAATTCGCCATGATGATCGAGCGCGTACAACTTCATGGCCTGCTCGAGGCCTTTGATGGCGAGCCGCGAGGCGTCGGCGTTGGCGTGGGTCTGTCGCCCGAGCAATCGCGGCACGACCATGCCGGCGATGACGCCGAGGATGGCCATCACCAGAAGTACTTCGATGAGCGTGAAGCCGCGACGGCTGCGAGCTATACGTCGATGGGTCATCTTACTATCTCCAAGTGAAGGACGAACGGTCGGCGGCGTCAGCTCACGGAACCTGAGGAATCGAAGATCGGCAGCATCAGGCCGATGACGAAGAGCAGCACCACGCCGGCCAGCAGCAACAACAGAATCGGTTCGAGTAGTTTCAAGCACAGATCCAAACGCCGTGAGGACCTTCGTTCAAGCACGTCGGCGGCGTCAATCAGCACGGTGTCGAGCGTATTTGCTTGTTCGCCGACTGACAGCATCTCAGCCACGTCGCCGGGAAGATACGGACACGTGCCGAGATGTGCAGCCAGCGATTTGCCGTCGGCGACTGCGTCGGCCGCGCCGTTGACGTCGGCGGCGAACTCGGCGTTGCCAAGTGCGTCGGCGGTGATTCGCAACGAGCGGACGAGCGGTACTTCGTTCTTGAGCAGCGTTCCCAGCACGCGGCACATACGGGCCGTCGCCAGTTCGCGGATCAGCAAGCCGCCGAATTTTTGCTGCGCTGCCCATGAAAGGCACCGCGAACTCCACGCGGACAGATTGATCTGCGGGAGTGCCAGGAAGCCGATCGCCGCGAAGCCGAGGATCAGCCACGCGCCGTAGCTGCGAAGAAACTCGCTGGCCGACATCAGCACTTGAGTAACCGCTGGAAGTCGGCCTTGCGCGGCAAGGCGATCGAAAATCGGCGCGAAGTTCGGAACGAAGAACACGAGTAGGCCGAGGATGATTAGGCTGCCGACGGCCGTCAGCAGTGCCGGGTACACCAACGCGCCGATGACGCGGCCCCGCAGTTCGTCAGCTCGTTCCTGGAGTACGCCATTGCGGCGGAGTGATTCTTCCAGGAAACCACCTTCTTCGCCCGCACGAATGATCCCGATCGTCACGGCGTTGAACGTTTGCGGATGGGCCTGCATCGCCTCCGAGAGAGACGCGCCGTCGGCGATTCGATCGCGTACGGTCTGCAACATGTCGCGGATAACGGGCTTTTTGGCTTGTCGTTTCAGTACGTCCAAGACTCGCATCAATGGGACGCCGGTGCGAAGCAGGTCGGCCATCTGTGTATAGAAGGTGGCTGACAGCTTCGCTGAACATCCGCCGAAGATCGGTCGTTTCGACCCCGCCATAATTTGCAAAGGAGTGAGCGCGCGAGCCATGATCGCCGTAGCGAC
>CAMCTH010000551.1 GCA_945877965.1 Planctomicrobium piriforme
TGAAACTTGCCGTCGAACAGCGTGCCGACGGCGCTGCTGAACTCACCGCCCGGCCCGCCCATCAGATCGTTGCCGAAGCCGCGCCAGCGATAGCGACCGACGGCGTCGAGTTGCGGCAACAAAAAGTTGCGCGAGGCCGAGAGTTCCAACTCGCGACGTTTGACGATCCAGCGTTGCTTACGCAGTTCGGTACGGCGGCTTAGCGATTCGGCCACCGCTTGTTGCCAGTCGAGTTGCACGGGAGCGGCGATCGGTTCGTCGATCGGTCGCAGCAGTTCGGCGTCGACGATCGGCAACCCGATGAGCAACCGTAAGCGACGTTCGCAGGTTTGCACGCCGCCGATGCCACGGAACGTGCCGCCGCTGCTGCCGTTGTAGGTTCGTGTGCCGTCGAGCAACTGACCGGCTAAGGCGTTTTGCACTTCTTCTTCGAAGCGGAAGTACTGCTCGCGGGCATGGGCCTCTTTTTCAGCTTCGCCGCCGCGGCGGCCGGTGTCGTACAACGAACGGACTCGTCGCCAAGTTTCGAGCGCGGCATTGCGGGCCGCCACCTTGGCATCGAGGTCGCGATAGGCGAAGTACAAATCCCAATACGCGTTCTCGACGTCGCTTAAGAGCAGACGCACGCCGTTCTCAAGATCAGACAGACTAACGTCGGTATTGATCCGCGCGATCAGCACGCCGTTGTACACGCCGGGGGTTGCGCCCGGCCCGGCGATGCGGTTGAAATCGACGCCGCCCCCTTGCAGCAACGGCTGCCGGTACTCGGTCTCGATGTTCGAGTTCCACGCGCTGGGAAACGCATTTCCCGGCGCGTTGTTGGCATCGTAGTCGGTGATTTGTCGCAACGTCAGCGCGGTGCCCGCGGCCGTTCGTTTGGTCAATTGGTTTTGAAACACATAGGCGTCTTGTTGCAACAACCGCGTACCGCCGCCGAAGAAGACGTTGTTCAGAGCGCGATCGTTTTTCTCGAAGTACGCGGTCCCCGAGTAAGCCGCATCGAATGCGGCCAGCGCCCCTTCGACACCGTAACGCGGATCGCTTTCTTGCTGGGCCGCGCCGTACACGGTGGCTACGTTCTGCGGCGTGCGAATCATCTGCCCGCCGAGATCGCGCAGCGCCTTGGCGTTCGTCAGCGCCAGTTGAATCGCTTCTTCGAGTTGGATGTCGCGATAAGCCGACGGTGCGTTGCGCGAGATCGACTGCGGCGGCGGTGTCATCAACAGGTCTTCGGCAATCGGCGTCGCAACGTCGGGATACTCAATGTCGGTCCCGTGGTTCTGGAAGATGTGCAGCGGCGCCTCGGCGCGAGTGGGGGCCTGCTTGTGCGCGCCGCAGCCGCCGACGGCGGCCAACAGGGCCGCGCCTAAGTAAAATCTCAGTCGGTAGTAAAGCGGTTTCGGCAGGTTTCGCGGTAGTTCTGCCATATTCGGAATGTCCTGTCGCTAGGTCAACGAAGGCCCCACGGCCAATGAGACCTCGGCCCTCGTCTCCGTCATCGGAGCAAAACAACCCGCAAAACCATTTCTTTCGACACAACAGGAGTAGATCGCGCCGTTTGCCCAAACTAAGCGACGTCAATGATGACGGTGCTCTCCGCAGGCCATGTATAATGCGGTCTATGAACCCGCCTTCGGTCACTGCCGGCACTGCCGCCGATGCTTGGGACGTTCTCGACCGCTTGGTCGACGACGTGGCGCAACTGTCGCGAAGCGGCGTCGCACACGATGCGTTTCATCACGAACTGCTGCGCCGCGCGGTCGATGCGCTCGCGGCCATCGGCGGAGTTGCGTGGGAAGTACAGCCCGACGGTTTCGCGCGCCGCGCGCTTTATCTGGCCATGGGTCCATCGGCCGCCGTCGCTCAGCGCGCGACCGAAGCGCCGCCGGAACCGGCCCATCGGCAAGTGCTGGAGTGGGTCGTGCGCCGCGGCGAACCGCTCGAGGCCGCGCCGCATGCCGTCGTCGATCCGGCAGCGAACATCGTCAATCCGTATGAGGCCGCGCTGCTGCTGGCTCCCATTGTCGTCGATCACACGACGATCGGCGTACTCGAACTGGTCCATCGGCCCGACGTCGGCATCGATGCCCGCCAAGGGGCGCTGCGTCTGCTCTGCGCACTGGCCGACTGCGCGGCCGACTATCAACGCGAGCGACAGCGGCACTTGTGGCAAGATCGGGCAGCGACCGCGATCGAATTCGAACGCCTAGCGACGACGCTCTATGCCGAACTCGATTCGTCGGCCGTCGCCTTTGCCGCCGCCAACGAAGGCCGTCGTTGGGCTGAGTGCGATCGTGTGAGCGTTGTTCTCTGCGAAGGGACCGTCGCGCGGACCTTGGCCGTCAACGGTGTCGATGCGGTGGATCGCCGCAGCGACCAGCTTCGCTTGCTGGAACGGCTCGTCGCGGCCGTCGTGCGACAAGGGGAGCCGCTCTGGCACGGCGATCGCAAGCTCGATGTTGCCACGCCCCCCGTGGCCGAGGCGTTGCAAAGCTATGTCGATCAATCCGATGCGACGGCCGTCGTTGTCCTGCCGTTTTGCGAACCTAACACTTCCGCACAGTCAACTCCGACCGACGCCCCCAAGCCGCCGCTCGGGGCGATTGTGTTCGAGCAATTTGCCGGCCAAGGCGAATTCGACGATGCTCGCCGAGCGCGACTGGACACGCTCTGCCTGCATGCCGGTCAGGCGTTGCGACGGGCCGTCGAATGTGAAAGTATTCCGTTCGGGCGTTGGTGGCGGCGGCAATATCGCACCCGCACCGATAAGGCTCGCAAGCTGCTGCGGCTCGGGGTTTATGCAATGCTCGTCGGACTCGCGGCCTGCGTGCCGTTTCTGATTCCGGCCGAGGCGACCGTCGAGGCCCGCGGCAGTTTGGAGCCGGAACAACGCCGCGACCTGTTCGCGCCGACCGACGGCATCGTCGTTGAAGTGGCGGTACGTCACGGCCAAACGGTGCCAGCCGACGCTCCGCTGATCGTCCTGCGCAAGCCGGAGTTGACCGTCGAACTCACCCGCGTCGCCGGCGAGTTGCAGACTGCCGAACGTCGTTTGACGGCGCTACGCGCGGCCCGCACCGGCGACAATCCGACGGACACTGCGGCCCGCATTCAAGCCCAAGAGCGCTCGGCCGAAGAGGCTCAATTGAAAGAAACGGTGCGGGCCTTGGGCGACGAGCAACGTCTGTTGCTCGAACAGGCGCGCGAGTTGACGATCCGAGCGCCGTTCGCCGGCACGGTGACAACCTGGGACGTCGAGCGAATCTTGCTCGGTCGGCCGGTCGCACGAGGACAATCGCTGCTCGGCTTAGCCGATGCCGCCGGGCCGTGGGTCGTGGAGTTGCACGTCCCCGATCGTTTGATTGGCGCGGTCGCCGCGGCCCGTTCATCGCAGAGCGAGCCGTTGGAAGTGGAGTTCGTGACGGCGACGCATCCCGAGCGGATCTATCGCGGCAAATTGCTGCACGTGGCGGAAGCGACGGAAACCGACGCCGAACTCGGCAGCGTCGTTCGAGCCACGGCGGCGTTCGATCGCAGCGTGCTCGATGCCACGCAACTTCGTCCCGGTGCGGCCGTCACGGCTCGCATTCTCTGCGGGCCCAGTTCGTTGGGGGCCGTTTATACACGCGATGTCCGGCGGTTCGTCCGTTCACTCTGGTGGTAAAGATTATGTTTGTAAAACGAACGCTTCGTTCTCACGCCGCGGTGCTTGTCGCTGTTGGGACGTTGTGCAACCTCTCGACGTTGCGCGCCGCCGAACCGACGGTGCTCGAAGGGGCGATCGTGACGCTCATCGAGCAGGCCGAGGTGCCGGCCCGCGCGCTCGGGCCGCTGACGGAGTTGACGGTTCGCGAAGGCGATCTCGTTAAGACCGGCCAAACTCTTGCCAAGATCGACGATACCGAAGCCGCGCTCGCCGCCCAACGTGCCGAGACCGAACTCGCCGTGGCGCGTCGCGAAGCGGCCAACGAACTGCCGGTGCTGGCCGCGACCAAGGCGGCTGAAGCCGCGCGCGCCGAACTGAAGCGGGCCGGTGAGTCGATGGCAAAGTACGACA
>CAMCTH010000552.1 GCA_945877965.1 Planctomicrobium piriforme
CGAACATCGCTCACGTCCCGTGGGATCGCGGGCGTTGGCAATCGACGCTCGGCGAGTATCTGCACGAGTTGCGCGAGCCCCGTCGGCCGGCGTCGCAGGTGATTAGCGAATGGCTGAAGGCGAACGTCCCTGCAAGGAAGACCGTGGCATTGATGCCGACCGATTGGATCGCGCCGCCGATCGTGCATGCCCCGCATGTGTTCTATGCCTGGCAGCTGGATAAGCCGCGGCGGGCCGAGGATTACATCGGTCTCGACGAACGGTTGTTTCTGTACAAGCAGCCGGTCGATTTGATCGTGCTGCACGGCTTCGGCAACTTGCGCGAGGTCTTTGAGGAGCAAGTGTTGCCGCGGATGGCGGAGCACGGCATGCGCTACGAGCCGGCCGTCGTGCTCGACGCTTACTATGACGATCGAACCCGCCCGGAATTGATTTGGCATTGGTTCCGTGAGCAACCGTATGATAGAGAGAAGCAAGCCGTTTACGTCTATCGCCGCGTCGCCGCACCAGACCAAACTCCCGCCGTCACGCCATGAGTTCCGCTCCTCGATCGTTGCCGTTCATTGCCTACTTGAGTCCGCTCGTTGGCGTGGCGCTCGGGTATGGCGCGACCGAGTTACAGCGTGAGTTCGCCCCGGTCGGATTGTTTCCCGTCCTCGTCGGCATTGCGACCGGCTTGGCGATCGTCGCCTGCCTGCGACTCTCCGGGCATACGAGCGCGCGGGCCCACGGTCTGGCGGCCCTCGCGGCCGGTGCGGTCTGCGTCGGGTCGATGCACTATGTGAGTTACAAAGCGGCGCAGGCGTCGGCCGAAGTCGACTTCGAGAACTTTCAACGGATGACGCAGGTGTTACCGCAGGCCGATCTCAAGCAGCCGCCGCAAACGTTCAGCAGCTTCCGACAGTTCGTCGACCGTCGGATGTTGGAAGGGCGACCGCTGGCGGGCCGATTGGTTCGCGGTGCATGGCTCGGCGTTTGGTGGGGCGTCGATGCCGCGCTGGTGCTAGTCGCCGCGGCGGCGACGGCCCTGTTCTTGAGCGTCCCGCCGAGTCCGATCACTTCGCAGGAGACCTTCGTGCCACAGGATCCCAAGGTGCCGCAGGAGCCCGTCGCGTGAAGATTTTGGGGATCGGCAGCGAGATCGTTGAGTGCCTCCGCGTTGCGCGGATGATCGAGCGGCACGGCGAACTCTTCATCAATCGCATCTTTACGACGGCCGAGGTGCGGTACTGCAACTCGAAGCCGACCGCGACGCAGCAGTTCGCCGGCCGCTGGGCCGCCAAAGAAGCGGTCCTCCGCGCCGTCGGCATTCGCGCTCGCAAGGACTTCGATTGGAAGAGCATGGAAATCCGCCGCGACAAGACGGGGCGACTGACCGTCGCCTTCCGCGGCCCGATGTGCGACGCCGTCGAGCAACTTAACATCGGCGAGATTCATCTCACGATCGCCCAATGCCGCGCCGCCGCGACGGCGACGGCCATCGCGCTGGCGCGCAACGTGAAACGCCGCAAAGTGAAGAAGAAAAAGAAGGGCTGACGCCGCGATCGTATTGAATCGGGGAATGCGGTTGAGATGCGCTTTCGACCGGCGATATAGTGACGTCAACCCTCGGGAGGTCACGTATGGCACGCCGACTCGATGCCGTTACTCGTCGCGATTCGCTCGTCCGCGTCGGTCAATTCGGTGCCGGCGCATTGTCGCTGCCGACGTTGCTCGCCGGGCAACAAGCGTCTGCCGCCTCGAACGGTGCCGCGAAGCACGGTCGCGCGAAGTCGTGCATCTTGATTTACCTTTGGGGCGGGCCGCCGCAGCAAGATACCTGGGACCTCAAGCCCGACGCTCCCGAGGGAATCCGCAGCGAGTTTAAGCCGATCGCCACGAACGTCCCCGGGATGACGTTCTGCGATCAGCTGCCGCAGATGGCCCGCACGGCCGACAAGATGGCGGTGATTCGCTCGCTGACGCATCACAGCAACGATCACGTGCACAGCGTCTACTACACACTCACGGGCCGCATCGATCCGACGTTGCAGGGGGCGTTGCGACAACGACGCCGGACCGATTTCCCGTCGCTCGGCTCGGTCGTGTCGCACTTCTCGCCGCCGGGAAGTTTGCCGAACACGATCACCGTGCCGTCGCCGGTCGGGCACGACGGCGTCGTCTACTCGGGAACGTACGGTGGGTTTCTCGGTCCGCAGCACGACCCGCTGGAGTTGAAATCGCCGGGCGAAGTGAACGGCCCGCCGCCGCACAGTTTGGATATGCCCGAGGGGCTGAACGCCGCGCGCGTGCAAGGTCGCTTCAGTTTGCTGGCGCAGATGGAAGCATCGCAGCGCGAACTCGACGAACGAATTCGTCGCGGGGCCGGCAGTTTGGCGTCGTTCCGCGATCAAGCGGTCCGCATGCTGACCAGCCCGAGCGCGAAGGCGGCGTTCGATCTCGACCGCGAGTCGGCCTCGCTGCGCGATCGCTACGGGCGGAACGAATACGGCGAAAGTATTTTGATGGCGCGGCGCATGGTCGAGGCCGGCGTGCGGTTGGTGACGGTCGTCTGGTCGTATGTCTGTCCCGACGGCAACGTCGCCAACGTCTGGGACAATCACGGCGGCACCGGTTCGCTCGGCGGCATCTCAGGCTATGCGATGCTCAAAGAAAAGTACTGCCTCCCGCCGCTCGACCAAGCCTACTCGGCGCTGCTCACCGATCTTGAGGAGCGTGGACTGTTGGACGAAACGATGGTCGCCATGTACGGCGAGTTCGGCCGAACGCCGCGGATCAACAAGAACGGGGGCCGCGATCATTGGGGAGCGTGCCAATCGGCCGTGCTGGCCGGCGGCGGCATCCGCGGCGGCCAGACTTATGGAGCCAGCGACGCGCAAGCGGCCCAACCGAAGAGCAACCCGGTCTCGCCGCCCGATTTGCTGGCGACGATCTATCACGGCCTGGGGATCGACCCCGAAACGGAAATCCGCGACCAAACCGGCAGGCCGTACAAAATCAGCGAAGGCAAACCGCTGACGGGATTGTTTGAGTAACTGCTTAGGCTCTCCTGACACGATTATAGTGCGTATACTCGCGTACTTGTGTGAAAGCGAACGCTATCAACCAAGGAAACTATCGAACGTGCAGATACGCATAGGTAGCTATGTCGCGGCTAGCTTCCTGTTGGAAAACGATCCGAACGAATGGCATGCACTCGTACTCTTGGACTCGAATGTGCAAGCAACGAAATTCGTCGAATTGCATGCACAATCGTGCTGTTATTTGCGATTTGATGATGTCGAGCAGTACGTTTCGAACAAGTTGTGTCCGAGCGAAGCCGCCATCGACCAAGGTCTACGCTTCGCAGAAGGAAAAGATAAGTTACTCGTGAGCTGCCGTGCCGGGCAGAGTCGAAGCGTTGCCATGGCGTATCTAATTGCTTGCCGAATGCAGGGAACCTCGGACGCGTTGAAGCTACTGAACCCAGCGAGGCATCGTCCCAATCGACTCATTGTGTCAATTGGAAGTGCGCTTCTGCCAGTCCCTGATGCGTTGGATAAATTCGACGAATGGCGACAACAAAACGCTCATGTTCGACTCTCCGATCACTACGAGGAGATTGAACGTGAGTTGGATGTTCTGGAATTACAAGGCGCAACAAACCGGATCTGCGGCAACTCTTGAGCGGAGCGGCGGCAAGTTGTGGCGGAGCGCGATCGATTGCGATCCGCAAACGCGCGGGGGCGAGCCCCGCGGCTAAATGAATGCCAATGAGGAGGACGCTCTACGCCTTCTTACCGCGTTTCGCGAATTTCTTTTTTGGCGGGCCGGCGGCGGCGCGGGCTTCGAGTAGCGGCAACGCCATTTCCAGCGTTGCGTCTTCGATCGTCGTGCCCTTCGGCAGCGAGGCGTTCGTCGTGCCGTCGGTGACGTACGGGCCGTAGCGGCCTTCGAAGAGTTGCACCGGCTTCTTCGTCACGGGCGATTCCCCCAGCACCTTGAGCGGTTCGCGGGCGGCGCCGAAGCCGCGCTTTTGCGCCTTCGGTTGGGCCAGCAGGTCGA
>CAMCTH010000553.1 GCA_945877965.1 Planctomicrobium piriforme
AGTTTTGGTCCTTGGAGAGGATGGGCATTACATATTTATGATGATGGTAGAATGGAACCTTGGGCTACTGGTATGCGTTCTCCCAATGGGATTAGTATGATAGATGGTGAATTGTATTATACCGATAACCAAGGGGACTATGTTGGATCTGGAAGTATTATGAAGATCAACAAAGGAAATTTTATGGGACATCCTGCAGGGTTGGTTTGGTCTAATATGCCTAATTCTCCTATAAAATTCGTTCACGGAAGGCATACAAGAACGGACTGAACGAGCCGAGATCGAGGCCGTACGCCCCCATGCCGACCAAGTGGCTGGCGATCCGGCCCATTTCGGCGATGATCACCCGCAGGTGCTTCGCCTTCTCGGGGAGTTCGAGCTTGAGCAGTTTCTCAACCGTCAGTGCCCAGCCCAAGTTCATGTTCATACCGGCCAGATAGTCCATCCGGTCGGTGTACGGAATCCATTGCCGCGGCGTCAGGTTCTCGCCGATCTTTTCGGCGCAGCGATGCAAGTAGCCGATGTGCGGCGTGGTCTCGCTGACGATTTCGCCGTCGGTTCGCAGCACCAACCGCAACACGCCGTGCGTGCTCGGGTGCTGCGGCCCCATGTTGACGAGCATCTCGTCGGTACGAACGTCGAATTCAATGATCCGCGGATCATCGAGCTGCGTAGCCATACGTTGAAAGTTCCCGTTTATGGTGCCGCGGGCAAGTAAGTTTGCTTACTTGCCGCGGATGCCGTGATATTCCAGCGGCATCTCGTAATCCTTGCGGAGCGGATGACCGACCCAATCTTCCGGACACAAAATGCGGACCAAGTTCGAGTGACCCGTGAAGCGGATGCCCATCAGGTCGTACGTTTCGCGCTCATGCCAATCGGCTGTGGCCCACACGCCGGCGACGCTCGGCACTTCCGGCAATTCGCCGGCCGTGTCGTTCTTCCAGCGCGGCAAAATCACCTTCAGCACCAAGCTGTGCTTGTGAACCAAGCTCCAGAGGTGATAGACGACTTCGAGGTGTGGCTGCCACTCAACCTTCGCGGCCTTCTTCGCGTCGGGCTCGAAGTAGTCGACGCCGGTGATGCAATTCAAGAAGTTGAACTGCAGATCCTTCTGGTCGCGCAAGTAGGTGCAGACCTCGACGATCGCGGCCGGCGCGACTTCGACCCAAGGGTCGAGGTTCGTCGCATTACTGCCGGTGATCTTGTCGCCGAATTGCTTCTTCAGCCGGTCGAGAAGGTTCTGGCTCATAGGTTCGTGATTCTTTTCACAAGTCGCTGCGTACAGCTTGTTCGTTTGTACTACCGGTTACGCTCGCTCGTCGTCGATCTCTCTGCGGTCGCCGATCCGTGCAAGCCCAACTACGCGCCGACTCAGCCGGCGGTCACCGTCTCGGTGCCGGAGGCTATTCCTATCGGCTGCAGACTCGCCGGTTGCGACGATCGCTCGTCGCTGACGGCCCGCACCCAATCTAAATCGCCGCGGCTCCAGACATACGCGAAGCCGACCATCAGCACCGCGAAGAAGACTAAGATGTCGAAGATCGAGGCCTTCGCCAGTAGCGAAGCACTCTCGCGAACTTGCCGCGTGTTCTCGGCGACGCTCAGCTTGGCGTCGGGGACCGTCGGGTTCGGCACGCCGAACTCGCGGAACAACTCGGCCGCCTTCGGCGTCAACGTCGGCGGGGCCCCTTCGGTCACCGATTCGACGACCGCGAAGCGCGGGTCCATCAAGTGCGTCGCCTTGCCGTAGGTCGCTGCCCACGGAAAGAAGAACGCCACTTCGACGTCGAAGATGATGAACAGCAGCGCGACGACGTAGAACCGCAAGTCGAACTGCACGAAGCTCGAACCTATCGTCGGCTCGCCGCACTCGTACACTTCCAACTTTTCAACGTTCGGATTCTTCGGGCGGAGCAGTCGACCGACGATGAGATTCACCGCCAAGAAAACCGCGCCGACGACGACGAACAGAAGCACATACGCCGCGACGGTGGTCGGTGACATCGAGGTGCTGCCGAGAGAAATGCGGGGACGAAAACCGCCGGTTAAGCGACGGCTGCAATAAACAATCCCGGCATTGTAGGCGGGGAATGACCTTTTGCAAGCCGCCCTACCGCGGTCGCACGAACGTTAATTTCACGTCCGTCGTCGCGGCCAGCCGCGCGTTGCGATCAACCGGCAGAGTCGCCGGAATCATCTGCGCCGGGCGTGATGACGGCGTCGGCCGTGAGCGGATGTCGGCCGCTAAATCCGGCGTCGAGTTCGTGCCAATGCAGCACCTCGGTCTCGCCGAGCTTCCAGCAGAGATAGACGACGCGATCTTCCATCCGCGACGGAAAATCGACCAAGCCGGTAAGGCCGTCTTTTAGCTCGACCCCCAACTCGCGCAACTCGGCGGCGAACTCATACAGTCGCCCCCGTTCCTTTTCGAGTTCTTCCTCGATCTGCGCTAGTTCGTCGCCATAGGGATCGCCGGCCGTCGGTTTGCGATCTCCCTTGATTTGCGACAGTCGTTCGCGACGTTCGACGATTTCTTGCGAAACGGCGACCACATCCTGCACGATCGCCTGCACCAACGGCAGGGCCGCATTGGCCTCTTCGACCGTGAACAACTTCGGACCGGCAGCGGGTCGCTCACCCATCGCGTCAACACCTTGAAAGAGAACGAAGTCCAAAACGGATCGATAGTTCCCGGCGAATGATCGCGCCCGCAACCGTCGACCGACCGACCCCACGCCTCAAACCAAATGCACGCCGGAACACACCACGCCCCGGCTCGCCACCGTCATTATACCTACGACCGCCCTGGGAAAGGGGCGATTCCTCTTTCGGCTACTGATTCGGGCCGCCGTGGACCGGTTCGGCAATCACCTTTGACTGCGCCACGGCCGTCGGATTGAGCGTCGCACGTCCCCAGGCCACATCGACCGGCAATCGCGAGAAGTCGACGATGCACCCATCGCGGCTGTAGCAACTCAGATCGTGCGTCGCACCCATGAAGATGCAATCGACCGGGCACGGCTCGACGCACAACGCGCAGAACATGCACTTCGAGTAGTCGATCGTGAAGCCGGTGATCTTGAATCCCTTGCCCCCTTCGACCCGCTCTTTGCCGATGTAGATGCAATCGACGGGGCACGCCTTCGCGCACTGATCGCACGAAATGCAGGTCGTCAGATCGTAGCGATGAAAGCCGCGATAACGGGGCGCCACCGGGACGGGCAATTCCGGGTAAGCGAACTGATCGGCGAACGTTTTGCGTTCGGGATCGTACGTTTTGAACCAGTAACGCAGCGTAATCCACAGCCCTTGAAGGACCGTCGAAACCGCGTCGAAGATGTCGCGAAACCACTGCCGCATGATGATCCTCGAATCCCAACAGGGAGGCTTACCGGCTTTTGCAAGTTCGAATTATAGGCAGGGTCGCCGCGCTCGCAAGCGACGATTGCAGACGATTACGAGCAACGACGCGTTAAGTTTTTCTCGTGAGGTCGATTCCCAACGCGCGAATCGATTTTGCCGCGCGGCGCATGCTCAATTGATTACGCGGCCACAGCCGTCTCTCGTCCGAAACCAGATGCGATGGCCGTAGACCCTCTGCCGCTACGGCCGCTTGAACCAATCAACTCCGCAGCCCGCTCGGGTTCCTCGGCGGCGAGGTGTCCGCCGACGGACGACCGAACTGGCCAAAAATTAGCCCGTCGCCGGCTCCCTAACGCACACCGCCTACCCCCTGCCGTGCGGTGATCGCAATTCGCTCATCCGACAAGCTCCCACAATCCCCATAACGCCATAGCAGGTTATGAGTTAGAACGGACCGCTAGCACCGGGTATCGAACGAAAAGCATCGCGTCGTCTCCAGCCGCCGCTGCCTGGTTGAAATATCCCTAGTCAAAACCAAGCAGAATTGACGGCCGGGAATACGCGCAGTCGCTTGACCGATAGGAACTTGCGCGTAGAGTGAAAGAGCAGGATTGTCTCCCGCGGAACGCTGAGCGAGACCCGCTCGGCACGCGGAATAGCAGCCGATAGGTCG
>CAMCTH010000554.1 GCA_945877965.1 Planctomicrobium piriforme
GCAGCGGCAATGATCAGCGGCGTCCCGGCGTCGTCGATGAGCACGTTGTCCGCTTCGTCGACCAACATGAAGAAGGGATGCCGCTGCACGCCGCGCGACGCCGGCGTCGCGTCGTCGTCGTCGGGCCGGGCCGCCGTTTGCAAACGATCGCGGAGAAAATCGAATCCAAACTCCTTACCGGTGCCGTAGGTCACGTCGCAGCGGTAGGCGGTGCGTCGTTCGTCGGGCGATGATTCGGCGACGACCGCGCCGACGGTGAGCGTCAGCAATTCGAACATCCCCTTACTCGGGGCGACGGGGACGGTCACGATTGACGCGGCGTCGATGGTTTACGGCCCCAATCCGATTTTGACCAATCCCTTTCCGACGTCCGCGCCCATTCCCACGGTCGATCAGCCCCAACCGGGCGACGTCACCGTCTTCGCTTCCGACAACTCGTTCAACTCGGTGCTGGTCCCTGGCACAGAACGCGGGATGGTCAGCGTGAAATTCAACGCCTCGATGGACGCGTCCGGGAACTTCGGCTTGCAGTTGGTCGACACCGGCACCTTAGTCAACACCTACTGGACCGACTACGATACCTTTCTCAACGCGCCGTTGTATTTCGAGGGATCGCCGATCATCGGCACCGGCGGAGCGCAAATCGGCATTCTCAACGTTGCGGCCGCCGCCGTGCCTGAGCCGAGCAGCCTCCTGCTGGCGGGCGGCATCGCGGGCTTTACGGTTTGGCGAAAGCGCCGCAAGCCGGCGACCGCAGCAACCGCGGGCTAACCGACGGCGAGCCGGCAATGCAACACACTCTCTAGTGTTGCATTGCTCTCGAGCTACAGTGGATTCAGAATCGAGCCGGCGTGACCAAACCGTCGGCGAGGCATTTTCCGGCAAGCTCGTCGAGGTTGACGAATCGATCCATCGCGTGAGTCCACTTGCTTCGTGATGCGACGTTACTTTGGGTCGAAATATGAATTCCCGACAATCAATCTCGTCGGGAAAGCGCGTCGCTCGCCACGGATTGTCGGTTCACGCCGTTCCGCACGCGTTTTATATTGAGGCGGGTAGGACCACTTTTCGCGCGCGGCGCTGAGATTCGCGTCTTGATCGCGGCGATCTCGGCTGAACGGAGTACGGATGCCTACGCTGCTGGCCGTCGACGATGATCGCTCCGTGTTACGGATTATCGAGCGGGCCTTTCGGGATTCGCCGGTCGCCGTGCTCACCGCGTCGAACGTGGCCGAGGGGTTGGCGCTGGCGACGCGCGAGATCGATGTGATCTTGCTCGACATCATGCTGCCCGACGTCTCCGGCTTGGATGCCGCGCGAACGTTTCAGGCGATCGACTCGAAGCTGCCGATCATCTTCATCACCGGCCGCGGCAGCAGCGACACGGCGATCGAAGCGATGAAACTCGGGGCCTACGACTACGTCCTCAAGCCGCTCGACTTGGCTCAACTCCGCGAGCTCGTGCAGCGCGCGTTGGACGTGCGGCGATTGATGAAAGTGCCGGTCGAGTTCACGCGCTCGGAAGTCGCGATGACCGATGGCGATCAACTGGTCGGTCGCTGCCCGCAGATGCAGGCCGTGTTCAAGGCGATCGGTCGCGTCGCGGCGCAGAATGTGTCGGTCCTGATCCACGGGGAAAGCGGCACCGGCAAAGAGCTGATCGCGCGGGCCATCTATCACCATAGCCATCGCGCGACGAAGCCGTTCTTGGCCGTCAACTGTGCGGCCATTCCCGACGCGCTGTTGGAAAGCGAATTGTTCGGCCACGAAAAGGGCTCGTTTACCGGGGCCGAGCAGCGGCGGATCGGTAAGTTTGAGCAATGCTCGGGCGGAACGATTTTTCTCGACGAAGTCGGCGATATGTCGCCGCTCGTGCAGAGCAAAGTGCTGCGGTTGATTCAGGAGCAACGCTTTGAACGTGTCGGCGGCTGTGAAACGATTCAGACCGACGTGCGAATCATCACGGCCACGAATCGCGATCTGCGTCTGCGGGCGGCCGAGGGAAAGTTTCGCGAGGATCTGTATTATCGTCTCAACGGCTTCACGATCGACGTGCCGCCGCTGCGTGATCGCGGCGACGACGTGCTGCTGTTGTTGCAGTACTGCGTGCAAAAATTCGGCCGCGAGTTGGGGAAGGACGTGCACGGCTTCGCGCCGGATGCGTTGGAGCGGCTGGTCAGCTATCGCTGGCCGGGAAATGTTCGCCAACTCGAAGCGGTGATCCGGCAATCGCTACTGAACACGATCGGCTCCGTCGTGCTGCTCGAGTTCTTGCCGAACACGGTGTTCGTCGAAGACGACGGCACCGCGGCACCCGACTCCGAAAACGAAAGCGATTCCTACGATCTGGAATCGTTTCTCACATCGCGATTGCGCGATGACTCGACCGACGATCTCTACGTCGAAGCGATTGCGATGATGGAGCGGCATCTGCTGGCGCGCGTGCTCCAACACACGGACGGCAATCAATCGCAGGCCGCCAAGATCTTGGGCATCACCCGCAGCACCCTGCGAAACCGAATTCGCAGCCTGCACATTTCGCTCGGTGCGACCGTCTCGGCGCACGACGAATCGGTCGAGTTCGACGGGGACTAATCCTTTCTTGCTTGGCAAGCCGGCTGCTCTGCCGCCAACGGCGCTGGTCAAAAATTGACCAACGTGGAAGTCCTCTGACCAGCGATTTGCCGCTGCGTAAACACGTGCCTATGATCGGCGTGCTCGCGGCTGCGTCGTCGTCGTTGACGTATGTTTCGAGTTGTTGCGACCTCGACGTTTTCGCTTCAGTTGCGTCTCTTCCGTCGCAGGTCCGTTGTTGCGCATATCGTCCTCACTCAGGAGCCGGCTGTTATGTCTATCGCTGAAGGAACCATGGCGGACGTGCAGCCGGTCGATCTCCAAGCCATTCTCGCCGCGCTGACGGCGCTGCGTCGCGGCGATTTCTCCGTCCGCCTGCCGACGACTTGGGTCGGCCTCAACGGCAAGGTCGGCGACACGTTCAACGAAGTGATGGATCAGATGGAAGGGATGACGAACGAGCTGGATCGGATCAGCCGCGTAATCGGCGCCGTCGCCAAGGGGGATCTCTCGCAATCGATGGCCCTCGATATTGAAGGGCGCCAGCTCGAAGGGGAATTTCTGCGGACGGCGCGGACCGTGAATCGGATGGTCGATCAACTCGGCTCGTTCGCGTCCGAAGTGACCCGCGTGGCCCGCGAAGTCGGCACCGACGGCAAGCTCGGCGGTCAGGCGGCGGTGAAAGGGGTGGCCGGCACGTGGAAAGATCTCACCGACTCCGTGAACTCGATGGCCGGCAACCTGACGGCTCAGGTCCGCAACATCGCCGAAGTGACGATTTCGGTCGCGAACGGCGACTTGTCGAAGAAGATCACGGTCGACGTCCGCGGCGAGTTCCTCGAGCTCAAAGACACGATCAACACGATGGTCGATCAGTTGCGGTCGTTCGCGTCGGAAGTGACGCGCGTGGCCCGCGAGGTCGGCACCGAAGGGAAGCTCGGCGGACAAGCCCGCGTCGAAGGCGTGTCGGGCACATGGAAAGACCTCACCGACTCGGTGAACTTCATGGCCGGCAACCTGACGGCGCAGGTTCGCAATATCGCGGCCGTGACGACGGCCGTCGCGACCGGAGACTTGTCGAAGAAGATCACGGTCGACGTGAAGGGGGAAATCCTCGAGTTGAAGAACACGATCAACACGATGGTCGATCAGCTCAGCTCGTTTGCGTCGGAAGTGACGCGCGTGGCTCGCGAAGTCGGTACCGAAGGAAAACTCGGCGGGCAGGCCGACGTGAAAGGCGTGGCCGGCACCTGGAAAGATCTCACCGACTCCGTGAACTTCATGGCCGGCAACCTCACGGCCCAGGTCCGCAACATCGCGGCCGTGACGACGGCCGTCGCCGGCGGCGACTTGTCGAAAAAAATCACGGTCGACGTGAAAGGAGAAATCTCCGAGCTCAAAAACCCGATCAACACGATGGTCGATCAGCTCTCGTCGTTCGCCGCTGAAGTGACGCGTGT
>CAMCTH010000555.1 GCA_945877965.1 Planctomicrobium piriforme
GGAGCGACGGCCGGGCTTTTTTTGTTGGTGATGCAACGGCTCGCTGGTCGGGCCGACGTCGGTAGGTAGTTCTGCTCCGCGCGTTGCGGGGCGGCGTGTTTCTCTTGAACACGACCGCCCCGACGGGGGCGGTCTCTTTCGAGGAGGTCGTCTCATGATTGCGATTGCCAAGAAGTCTGCGCGTAAACTTCCCAGCGGTTGGAAACGGCGATTTGAAGAACTGTTGCCGTCCATTCAACGAACGGCTCGATTCGCCTTTCGCAACCTCCCGCCGTCGGAGCGCGAGGAAGCGATCTGCGAAGTCGTCGCCAACGCCTTCTGTGCCTTTCGTCGGTTGGTCGAACTCGGCAAGATCGAAGTGGCGTTTGCCGGAGCGCTGGCTCGATTTGCCATTGCCCAATATCGTTCCGGACGCCGCGTCGGCACGTCGCTTAGCAAGGGGGACGTGCTGGCCTCGGCCGAGCGCGGTCACGGCCGACGCATCGTGGCCAGTCTCAGCCACTGTGATGCCGATCGCGATTGGTGTGAAACGATCGCCGATGATCGTCATTGGTCGATTCCAGACCAAGCGGCGTTTCGGGTCGATTTCCCGACCTGGCTCCGCAGCCTGCCTCGCCGTGATCGTCGGTTGGTCAAGTTCCTGGGCGTCGGCAATCGCACGTGCGACGCCGCCGAGAAGTTCGGGTTAACGGCCGGTCGAATCAGCCAACTCCGGACCGAATGGAAATCGGCCTGGGAGGCGTTCCATGCCCTCCCCGGTGAGGAAGATCGTGTTTCGTTCCAGCCCGCCTAACTTGATGATCAGGGAGCTCGTTATGGATTCTATTGCGACCGTACTCATCATTGTCGTTGTGATTGCTTGGTTGGCCCATCGTGCCGGGCCGCACCACCGCGGACCACATCGTCGCCGCCATCGGCATTGTTTCTAGCCTGAACGGCAAACCACCCGCGTCGTCGCGCCGGCTTCCGGGAACTCGGCGCGAGCCGGGTTCTCGGGAGTTGGCCGACGGCGGTTGGGGCAGCGGACAGAATGGATTCGTCGAATTACGCCTCTGCTAGTTCGTCGGCGTTCGAGTTATTCGCGAGTTTCAATTGCGAGACACGTTCGGCGATCGCCGACAGAAGCGGAGCGAGGCTGCACTGCAATGCTTTGGAAAACTGCGTCTGGAGTTCGTTCAGGTGGGTGTAGGTGACGATCGGCGTCTTGCCCGGCGATTGGCCCATGAAATAACGGCGATAGAATTCGGGAACGCCCGAGTTCTCCAAGCAGGTTGAGAACAGATGTCGGAAATCCTTGAGCGTGGCGGCTTGCGGCCACTGTAAACGGCCCGCGATCGAGTGGAACTCGTGTTCGATCTGGTCGTAGTTCAGTCCGCCGGCGTCGTGGAGCAACTGCTCGCGAATCTGTTGACGCTCGACGGCGGACGGCGGCGCGGCAACGACGGCAGAACTCATTGGCCAAGGTCGGCAGCGAGGCGCCGAAGAGCGGCGTCTGGCGGCAAATCACCGCGGTGCGGCGAGTGAAGATCAGCCCGCCGCCGTCGCCGATATGGCAACGCAAGAGCTCACCCAGCGGCGGCACGAGCTGGAACCGCTTATCACGCTGCCCCTTGGTCAGATAGTCGATTTCGGGCATGTGGACGCGATACGTGAATCACGATCTTGGCTACACATCGATCATCCCGAGATATGCGGACAAGACGCGTGACAACGACCAATGGCGGCCATACCGCAACACCCGCCCAGAAGGACCGACAAAGACGGTGTTTGTCAACAATATATTCAACTTTTCGCCTGGTGGTGTGGACGCGCAGTATGCACCCCAAAACATTCGGCTACATGCCATCGTTCACCAACTCTTCCGGTTCACAGGGAAGAATTGGAAACTTGGATGACCGGATATGGATGAACCTATCCATGCCGTTATCGCAACTGCGCCTTGCTCGTCGGCTTCGAGCCGCCGGGCTTGGTAGCAGGCGGCGTCGGCTTCGGTGCCGCATAGGAGCGGTAGAGCGGCATGTGGCGGTAGTAGACTTCGAGCGTGCAGACGGCCAAGGCGGTCGTGTAGAGCCGGCCCCCGGCGCCGTCGTGATGTCCCCCCGGCGTCCAACTGCCGGCGGCGTGACCGCTGTCGACTTGCAGATCGACCAGTACCTCGCGCATCCGATTGTTCCACCTCGTCCACCGCTCGCCGCCCAGATGGTGCATCGCCTGCGTGCCGTAGTACCAGTAGTACATGTTGACGTCGTCGACCGTCGGTAGATGGTCGTCGAGCAAGTAGTCGGCCCCGGCCAACAGCGCGGGCTCGGTGGGCGACGATCCGTTGTAGAGCCGGCTCAATAGCCCTTCGGCCGTCATCGTCAGCGTCGGGCCGCCGCTCGGCATGTAGCTGAACGTCGCCCGCTTGGTCGACGTCTGCACCGTGTCGAGAAATTTCTTGCCGCGCTCGAGCGTCTGTTCCGGAACGGTGAGGTACGCATTCTGCGCGCTGCGCAAGGCCATGAGTTGCCAACCGACGACGCTTAGATCGCCGCTCTCGCCCGGTGAATAGCGCCAGCCGCCCCCCTTATGTTGCGCGGCCACGATGAAGTCGATCGCCCGCTGCGCCGGATCGCGCAGCTTTCGTTCGCGCGTCAGGGCGTACGCTTCGCAGAGCGCGATCGTCGCCAAGCCGTGGGCATACATGTTGCCGCCGCCGATGTGCTCGAACGAGCCGTCGGTCCGCTGCCAGTCGAGCAGTTGATCGAGCCCGCGGCGGACGACCTGCTGATACTCGCCGCCGTGCTGCGTGTGGCCGGCCCCCAGGAACGGCAACAGCCCGAGCGCCGTGGCCGCGGTGTTGCTGCGGAGCCCGGGATTCTCGCATTCACCATTGCAGCGGCCCGTCTGGTGGAAACGATCGAGCGACCAGGCCCCCGTCGGCTCCTGATGTTCGGCCAGCCATTTCAACCCGAGCGCGACGGCCCGCTCGGTTCGATCGGTTCCCCCTTCGCGACGGACGATATCGCCGCGCAGGCGCGGATCGCGGCCGGCGAACATCGAACCGGGGCTGACGACGCCGGCGGCAAACAAGTTGGCAGGCGGCACCGACGGCGCGACGACCAACTCCGCGACGCGCTCTTTCATTTCGAGCTTCTGCGGTTTGCTCGGTTGCTTCGGCGGCGGAGGGGCGACCTTCGGCACGACCGGCGGGGCCGGCTCTTCCTGTTTCTCCTTCGGCTTCGCCTCGATCACCGGTTCGGCCTGTCGCAACGGCGCGGCGGTCGCCATCCGGAAGTCGGCCTTCAACACGAACGTCCGCCCGGCCGGCTTTTCGAAGAACCACATTCCCAGCGCGATGACGAGCGCCAAGTGAACGAGCAGACTGACGAGGCAACTGATGATCGATTCCAGCAACGTGCGCGACAGCGACTTGGTCCGACGTAGCGTGCCCGCAACGGGCGGGGCGGCAATCGGCACCGACTTCGCCAACAGCGTCGGGACCGTCGGCTGCGGCGGCGGCGGGGCCTCGATGACCGGGATCGCGACAAGTCGCGGCGGCTCAAGACGTTCGACGGGGCGCGCCGGTGCGGGTCGCGGCGAGGCGGGCGCTTGCGTCTTGAGCGGCGGCGGGGCCGGAGGTTGCGCCGGCGGCACTTTGTTGGTCGCTGCCGGAGCCGCCGCGGCGGGGGGCGGCGCGGCGCGCGTTTCGAGCAGTCGCTGCGCTTCGCGTTCTTGCTCTTCGGTCAGCTCCACTTGCGCGCCGCACATCCGGCACTCGGCCAAGCCGAGCCACAAGCGAATCGCCATCGGCGCGCCGCAATCGGGGCAAGCGCACGAAAGCACGTCGCCGTCGAGCCACACCTGCGAGACGTTCATCGCCGCCGAGTTGCGCGAGGCCGGCGAGCTCGGCGATTGGGAACGCGGCGCGACTGAACCTTTCGGCGACCCGATCCCGGGCGGTAATCCGTCGAGCGATGAATCGGACCCGGCGAGCGACATGACCAACCATCCGGCCGGCGGGGGAGTAAAACTCACTCCAGTCTATCCGCCG
>CAMCTH010000556.1 GCA_945877965.1 Planctomicrobium piriforme
CCGCCGGGATGGAACTTTGTTCGGGCGGCATCATCGGCATGGGCGAAGCCGACGAAGATGTGGTCCGGATGTGCTTCTCGCTCCGCGATCTCGCGGTCGAGTCGATCCCGGTGAACTTTTTGAACCCGATCGACGGCACGCCGCTAGCCGGCAAGAGCGATTTGAACCCGCGCTACTGCTTGAAGACGCTCTGCCTGTTCCGTTTGGCGAATCCAAAGAGTGAGATCCGCATCGCCGGCGGACGAGAGCTGCATCTACGGAGCTTGCAACCGCTGGGGCTCTACGCCGCTAACTCGATTTTCGTCGGCGACTATCTGACGACCGAGGGGCAACCGCCGGTCGAAGATTACAAGATGATCGAAGACCTCGGCTTCGTCGTCACGAAGGGCGAAGAAGTCGCCTATCGTGGCGAACGGACGGCAACGATGGACGCCATCGCCGCCGCCACCGTCGCGACGTAATCAATTTGTCGTTGTCGAACTCGCTCAGCTCTCGCGACGACTAGTTCCGCGAGAAGTCGAGTTGTTGCGACGTCATCTGCGGCAGCAGATCGCGATCGACGCGGACCACCAATCGGACCCACACCTGCGGCTCGCCGTCGGGCGAATGCTGCATGTCGAACTGGCGTGCGATCACCACGCCGCGATGCTTCCGCACGCCGACGATGTCGGCGAAGTCGACGTGATCGCCGCGGGCAGGCACCGGTCGCCCGTGCCATTCATCGACGACGTGCCGTGCGACGGTGTGGCCGCGGTCGTCGAGAAACTCAATCCACACGCCTGACGCTGCCGTTGCTTCCGTCTTCATGACGTCGAACCTCCCTGCTCGCAAACGTTCCCCAGCGGAGCGAACGCTTGAACTGATTGTGTTGCACCAGACCGGCGAAAGAAATGTTGCGGTCGATCCCTAACCGCGAGGGTGAAGATAGTCCCGTGCAGGGGACGTTGTAAAGAGTTTTTCCGCGGCGCACTTGCGCCATTTTCGGTCGTCGATTCGATTCGATTGAGAATGTTCCACGCCGCGCGTGGCCGCTCGGGTCTACGACGCTAAGATACAAGAAGTTCCACGTAGTTCGCGTCGTTTTCTCCTTGCAGTCGGAATATGAGCGACGATTTCGTCCCACTTGCTCACGATGCTGTGTCTGCGGACGGGAGCGATCCCGGTCCGGCCCCGGTGCAGTTTAGTTTGAAGACGTTGCTATCGCTGACGGCGGCGGTGAGCGTGGCCTTCGCGGCGATGGGACGGCTGAGCGTCGTGTGGGCCGTCGCTTTGGCGTGGTTCTTGCTATTAGTTGCGGGCCATGTGGCGGCGAATGCCATGCAAACGCGCGCCGTCGATCACGCCACGCCGCGTCGCCGCCGCGATGCGACCGATGCCGGCTCCGCGACGATCGACATGCAGCAAGCCTGCGCCCCGACGACCCGCTTGGGGAGCCAGGCGCGACTGGGAACGGGCCTGACACTCGTTGTCGGCCTCGGTGCGATCGTCGGCTGCGTGCTCGGAACGTCGCTGATCTTTGTGCATACGCGCGGCGAGCTCGGGCTCTCGGCTTTTGTCTTGGCGGCGATTTCATCTGCCGGCATCGGTGCCTTTCTCAGCTTCTTGGCCGGCAGCTGCGCGAAAGTGACGTCGAAAGCGTTTCGCGAAGCGACGACGTCGGCCGATCCGCAGCGCTAAGCTCGACGATGACATTGCCGGCATGCGACGCCGGCGTTGCTGGCGGCTACCGAGTCGTGCTGATCCGCACGCGCGGAACAATCGGCAAAGTTTCCTTATCTCGCCGGCTCTCATCGCCCGATAACAACGTCCGACGACGAGCTCGCTCTGCGCTCGTCGACACATTGTTTAAATCACATGCTTCCGCGAGTGTGAGTCATGCGCAAGTCAGCGATGTTCTTCGGGGTGATCGGGATTGCCGTGCTGGCGACGGCCGCTTGGTCCGCCGACAAAAAACAAGACGACGGCCCGGGCATGACGCTCGGCCAGCAAGTCGGTTCGCTGTTCGGGCTCATCGATCGCGGCGAGCGCGCTCCGCCTCCCCCTGCTCCGCCGGGCATGCCTGCCATGGGCGCGCCGGGATCGGTCCGGATGCCGGGCCGCGCATCGACCGGCGGTGCCGTGAACACGACGGCCAAACGTACCACGCCTGCGTCGACCGGACTTCGCAGCGTGCCGGGTTATGTAGCGAACGATCCGTCGTTACCGCAGCCGCCGCAACCGAATCGCATTCCCCAACCGCAAGTCGGTTCGACCGCCACGGTCTCCGATGCAGCGCCGGTTTTCACGGCCTCGCGTCCGCAGCCGACGAAGTCGTCGACCATGACGCAAGACGGATCGCCGCGAACGTCGATCGTCGCCTCGTCGAAAGCTCCGCTGTTCTCGACCCCCACCGCCAAGCCGACGGTGAGTGCCGCCGCTCCTACGAACAACGCCGCCTCAGCGACCACCGTGAATACCGCGACCGCGGCGAATTCCGCTTCGACAGGATCAAGCTCGCGTCGTCGCCAAGCTCCGGGAACGAGCGAGCCGTCGGAAACGTCCGTCGCCGCCGAGCCGGAACTCGTGCCGATCTCGACGCCGATCCCCGTCAATCAACCCGACGAATTCACGCCGCCGAAGGCAACGACGCCGAGCACTGCGTCCGCAGCACCGACGTTGACCGTGCCGAGCTTGAGCTCGCCGTCGTCGAGCGGAAGCGAAGCATTCGTGCCGACGCTGCCGAAGTTCACGAACGAAACTTCGAATCAAACGCCGAACGCGATCGCGTCGTCAAATCAACCGGCCACGTTGCCGTCGCTGTCGACGGAACGTCCGAGCGGTGCGATCCCGGTGAACAAGCCGGACGAGTATACGCAACCGATCGCTTCGCAACCCGTCGCGTCACAACCGCAAATCGTCGTCACGCCGCCGACGCCGGCCGTCGACACGCGTCCCGATGTCCTGTCGACACACACGAGTCCGGAGTTGACCATCGAAACGCTCGGTCCGCGCAAGATTGCCGTCGGACGCGAAGCTCGCTATCGCGTGATGATCCGGAATCGCGGCGGAGTCGAAGCGCGCGACGTCGTCGTCGTGCTCGACGTTCCACAGCATGCGGAGATCGCCGAGTTGCACGGCACCTCGGGCAGCAGCACGTCGGCCGATGAATTCGCGACCGGCAAGCCGCTCACCTGGCAAATCGATTCCGTCCCGGGCAAGTCGCAGGAAGAGTTGACGTTGGTGCTGATCCCGCGTCGAAGCGAAGCCTTCGAATTGGGCGTTCGTTACACGTCGTCAACGCCGACGGCTCGCGCGACGGTGGAAGTGCAAGAACCGAAGCTCGCGTTGGCCGTCACCGGTCCGAGCGAAGTGACTTTCGGCGAACAACGTTTGTACAAGCTGACCGTATCGAACCCGGGCAACGGCCTGGCCGAGAACGTCGTGCTGCAGCTGATGCCGCTTTCGCCGGGCGACGGTGAGCCGTTGAATCACGTCGTCGGTAACCTTCGTGCGGGCGAAAGCAATGCGATCGAAGTGGAACTGACCGCTCGTCAGGCCGGCACGTTGCGAATTCGCACGGTCGCCACGGCCGAGGGGAACCTGCGGGCCGAAGCCGCCGCCGATGTCGTCGTGCGTCGGGCGAGTCTCGAAGTCGTCGCCGCCGCGCCGCGGATGCTGTTCGCCGGCGTGCCGGGCACCTATGAAGTTCGCATTCGCAACACGGGCGACGATGTGGCCCGCAATGTGCGGCTGACCGTCGATCTGCCGAGCGCCGCCAAGTTGCTGTCGAGCACGCCGAGCGTCCAGCCGAATGCCGCCGGAGGCCCGCTCACGTGGACCTTCGACCGGATCGCTCCGGGGAGCGAACAAGTTTGCCAGCTCAAGTGCGCCTGGGATCAAACGGGCCGCCAACAAATCACGGTCGTCGCGGTCGGCGACGGCGACTTGCGAAAGACGTCGGTCGCTGCGACCGAAGTGCAAGCGGTCGCCGATCTCGCCCTCGACGTCATCGACACTCCGGGGCCGGTGCCGGTCGGACAGGC
>CAMCTH010000557.1 GCA_945877965.1 Planctomicrobium piriforme
ATCGCCCGCTGGTTCCGCGAGCGCGACGTCCGGGTCTCGATCGTCAGTCGCGGCTACGGCGTCGAGCAGGGGACGCGGAATGACGAGGCGCTCGAACTCGAGCAGCGACTGCCCGACGTGCCCCATCTGCAACATGCCGATCGGGTCGAAGGGGCTCGCACGGCGATCGAGGAATTTGAAAGCCAGGTCGTGCTGCTCGACGACGGCTTTCAACATCGGCGGCTCGCCCGCGATCTCGACATCGTGCTGCTCGACGCCTTGGAGCCGTTCGGGTTCGAGCATGTCTTTCCGCGCGGGCTGCTCCGCGAACCGCTCAGCGGATTGCGTCGCGCCGGGGTCGTCGTGCTGTCGCGGGCCGATTTGGTCGACGACCCGGAACGCCGGCGGATTCACGACGTCGTGCGGAAGTACAACCCGACGGCGCCGTGGTGCGAGGTGCGGCACGCTCCGCTGCGGTTGCTCAACTCGCGCGGCGAAGAGCAGCCGCTCGACGAACTGCGCGGCAAGCAGGTCGTCGGCTTCTGCGGGCTCGGCAATCCGGAGGGGTTTCGCCGGACGTTGGCCGGCTGCGGGTATGACGTCGCGGCGTTCGAAGAGTTCCCGGATCACCACAATTATCAACGGGCCGATCTCGACCGGTTGAGCACGTCGGCCGCCGCGGTCGGGGCCGAGGCTTTGGTTTGCACGCATAAGGACTTGGTGAAAATCCAAGCCGACCGCCTGCAAGGCCAGCCGATTTGGGCGATCGTCGTCGGCCTGGAGTTTCTGAGCGGCGAAGCGGCACTCATCGAAAAGCTGACGCCGCTGCTACCAAGCGAGTGCTAGCACTCGTTTCGCCCTTGGAGAAAGCCGGCGGGCAACGATATGTTGTCGGCCCCGGATCGGTTCACGTTTTCGTCCGCCCCAGGTCAAGGATGACCGTATGTCTGATTTGATTTCCGTCTTTGCGCGGCTCGGTAAGCCGCGGGTGTTGGTCCTCGGCGATCTGATTCTTGATCGCTACACCTGGGGGAATGCCGAGCGGGTGAGCCAAGAGGCGCCCGTCATTCTGTTGCGCAGCGATAAGCGCGAAGTGCGACTCGGTGGCGCGGCAAACGTCTGCCACATGCTCCGCGGTCTCGAGGCCGAGGTGACTTGCGCCGGCGTCGTCGGGGCCGACGACGAGGGGCGACTGGTTCGCCGTTTGTTGCGCGAACAAGGGGTCGATGAGTCGCTGGTGTTATACGACGACACCCGGCCGACGACGGTCAAAGAACGCTTCATGGGCCGCGCGCAAGGCCGGCATCCGCATCAGATTCTGCGCGTCGACACCGAAGTCCGCGATCCGTTACGGGCCGACCTAACACACGAACTGAGCGAACGTTTGCTCGCGGTGCTCGATCAATTCGACGTCGTCCTGATCTCGGATTACGACAAGGGGGTCTGCACGCCGCGGCTGCTGCGGTTGCTGATCGATGGAGCCCGAAGCGTCGGCAAGCCGGTGATCGTCGATCCGATTCGCGGCAGCGACTACTCGCGTTATCGCGGGGCGACGACGATGACGCCGAACCGGCTCGAAGCGGAGTTGGCGACCGGCATGAAAATCGAAACGGCCGACGACGCCTTGCGGGCCGGCTGGAAGTTGTGCCGCGAACTGAAGCTCGACCTCGGCATCGTCACGCTCGATCGCGACGGCATGGCGCTGGTGCATCCGAGCGGCCAGGGAGACGTGTATCCCACGCAAGCCCGCGCGGTGTACGACATCACCGGGGCGGGCGATATGGTGCTGGCGATGATCGGCGTCTGCTTGGGGGCGGGCATTGAACCGGCCGATGCGATTCGCCTGGGCAACATCGCCGGCGGATTGGAAGTCGAGAAGGTCGGCTGCGCGGCGATCCCGCGGACCGAGATCATGGGGCGACTGCTGGCCGAGCGGACGGCCGCGACGGGCAAGGTCGTGCCGCTGGAACAATTGGAGACGTTCGTCGCTTCGCATCGCGCGGCCGGCGAGAAGGTCGTCTTCACGAACGGCTGCTTCGACCTGTTGCACGTCGGCCATGTGACGTACTTGCAAGAGGCGGCGGCGCTGGGACACATCCTGATCGTCGGCGTGAACTCCGACGCATCGGTCAAACGTTTGAAAGGCCCGACGCGGCCGGTGATCGGCGAGCACGATCGGGCTGCAATGCTGGCCGCGCTGGCCTGCGTTCGCTACGTCGTCACGTTCGACGAAGACACGCCGCTGGAACTGGTGAAACGCCTGCGGCCCGACGTCTTAGTCAAAGGCGGGACGTACGTGCCGGAAGAGATCGTCGGCTACGACGTCGTCACCTCATACGGCGGTCGCGTGACGGTCTGCGGCGTGGTCGAAGGGATCTCGACGTCGAACATCTTGGCGTCGCTGGCGAAGAACTCGGCGAATGTGCCGTCGCCGCATTTTGCGAAGGCGAACGTGCCGACGGCGCGCGGGGACAAGCCCCGCGGCTAAATCACACACGATGAACGTCGGCATCTTCTTACCGAACTGGATCGGCGACGTCGTCATGGCGACGCCGGCCTTGCGTGCGCTGCGAAAGCAGATCGGCCCGAATGGTCGACTCGTGGGCGTCATGCGGCCGTACGTCTCGCAGGTGCTGGCCGGTACGAAGTGGCTCGATGCCGAAGCGTTCTACGATCCGCGGTCGCGCGACGTTGCGTTGCGCGGACCGGCGCTCGTGCAAACGTTGCGCGACGAGAAGCTCGACGCCGTCGTGCTGCTCACGAACTCGCTGCGGACCGGATGGTTGGCGTGGCGGAGCGGTGCGCCGCGGCGAATCGGTTTCAGCTACGGCCCGCGCGGATTGCTGCTGACGGATAAACTCTACGACGAATACGAAGGCCGAACGTGGTTCGGCGCAGCGAAGCGGAAGCCGACGTCGGCCCTCGACGGTTATCTGGCGCTAGCCAAAGCGTTTGGTTGCGACGCGGAGTCGCCGCGTGCGGAACTCGCCACGACCGCGGCCGACGAACTCGCAGCCGACGTCGCTTGGCAAAAGCTCGGCCTGCCGAGCGGCGAGCGGGTCGTCGTCTTCAACACGGGCGGCGCCTTCGGCGCGGCCAAGCTCTGGCCGAACGAATACTTTGCGGAACTCGCCAAACGAATCACCGCGACGACCGACTGCTCGGTGCTGATGCTTTGCGGACCGGCCGAGCGCGAAGAGGCGCGGGCCGTCATCGCGCAAGCCCGGCATCCGCGGGTCGTCAGCCTGGCCGATCAGCCGATGAGCATCGGCTTGTCGAAGGCGTGCGTCCGGCGGTCGGCGTTGATGGTGACCACCGACAGCGGGCCGCGGCACTTCGCGGCGGCGTTCGATGTGCCGGTCGTCAGCTTGTTTGGGCCGACGCATACCGCTTGGAGCGAAAACTACTTCGACCGCGCTATTCATCTACAACGGAAGCTGCCGTGCGGACCGTGTCAGCAGCGGGTCTGTCCGCTGGGAACGCATCAATGTATGCGGGAACTGACGGTGGCCGAGGTTTTCGGGGCCGTGCGACGACAGCTTGACGCGACGGTTCGCCGGGCGGCATGACGGCGAACAGCGCCGGGCGAGCCCGGCGGCTAAACACGGCGGCGGGGACTTTTCTCGCTCGGTTTCATCCGCGACAATGCTCGGCGTCGCATCCCACCTGGAGAGCCTGCCATGCATGTCGTCGTCTTAGCGCTGTCGCTGCTTTCGGCTCCGCCCGCAGGGGCCGAGCTTGAGCTTTGGAAAACTTTTCGCGGCGAGTTCCTCACGATCACGCCGGGGACCGCGCCGTTTCCGGCCGAGCTGGTCGTCGGGGCCGACGCCGCCGCAGGCAAGCCTGGCGCGACGATTCGCTTCACGAAGCCGTTTATGATCGCCAAGTACGAGGTGCCGCAAAATCTTTGGGAAGCGGCGATGGGAGCCAACCCGAGCAAGTGGAAGGGCCCGCGTAATAGCGTCGAGATGCTGAACTTCGACGAGGCCGTGCAGTTCTGTACGTGAGCCACGCAGCGACTGCGCGAGGCCGGCTTGATC
>CAMCTH010000558.1 GCA_945877965.1 Planctomicrobium piriforme
CAGCGGACCGTTCGCCAACGACTCGTACATCGCGGCCACGCTCGCGCGATCGTCGTCCGGATCGTCGCTCGCCTCGACGCGCGGGGCAATCACATACGCCTGTCGCCCCTCTTTGAGCTTCTTGCGAACGAAATCCCACCAGCGATCGCGAAGCGAATCGTCGGCGAGGTACGTCTTTACCGGTTGTCGCCCGGGCGGAGCGTCGCGGATCGTCGAGACTTCGAGATCGCCGAAGAGCGTCAGCGTCACCGAGCGCGGGATCGGCGTTGCCGTCATGACCAAGTAATGCGGCGCCTGTGCGGCTTTGCGGAGTTGAGCCCGTTGGCGAACGCCGAATTTGTGCTGCTCATCGACGACGACGAGGCCGAGCTTCGCAAACTCGACGTCCTCTTGCAGAATGGCCTGCGTGCCGATGACGACGTCCAACTCACCGCTCTTCACGTCTTCCAATAGCTTGCGACGTTCGGCCGCCGGCAACCCGCCGACGAGCGTCGCCCAGCGGACGCGACTTTCGGACAGCAGTTTGCCGAGCGTCCGCGCATGTTGTCGGGCCAGCACTTCGGTCGGGGCCATGATCGCCGCTTGCTTGCCGTGCGCGACGGCGAGCAACACCGCATAGACTGCGACGATCGTCTTGCCGCTGCCGACTTCGCCCTGCAGGAGCCGGTTCATCGGATAATGCCGCCCCATGTCGGCCGCAATCTCGGCAATGGCCGTGTTCTGCCCGGGCGTCAACTCGAAAGGGAACAGCCGGCGAATCCGCGATTCGATCTTGGCCGTCGCTTCCAACTGCGGCGCGCTCCCCTCGACTTGCAATCGCAGCCGCCGCACGGCCAGCGCCAACTGCAAGATGAACAGCTCCTGGTAAACGAACCGTCGCCGCGATCGTTCCAAGGCTTCGCGACTCGTCGGGAAATGAATCTCCGGCAACGCCTCTCGGAGCGGGGCCAGATCGTGCTGCTGCAAAAACTCGGGCGGAAAAACTTCGTCCAACAGGCCGAGAAAGTTCTCCAAACAGGTCTCGACGATCCGCCGCAGATGCGGCTGCCCCAGTCCTTCGGTCAGCGGATAGATCGGCAGCAGCTTTCGCGAGGCGTCGCTCGGGTCGTCTTGTTCGATCCATTGCACGCGCGGGTGCGAGAACTCCCAGCGGCCGCCGCGATTCTTCGCCTTGCCGCTGATCAGGACCCGCTGACCCTCTTTGAAGCGCCCGAGCATGTGCGGCATGTTGAACCACATCCCGCGGATCATCTCGGTCGGCCGGGGGTCGTCCCCTTCGCCGCATTGAATGAGTACCCCCAGCACGGATCGGCCGGCCCGATTGCCGCGCATCGAGATCTCGACGACGCGACCCCGGAGTCGCACGAGGACGTCTTCCTGCAAGTCGGCGACCGTCGCCAGGTCGGTGAGGTCCTGATAATCGCGGGGGAAAAAGAAGAGCACGTCGGCCGCAGTGAAGAGTTCGAGCTTCGCCAGGAGTTCGGCCCGATGCGGACCGACCCCTTTCAAAAACTGCACCGGCGTGGTGAGTGAAGGCTGCGGCGAATTGGCGGCGACGTGCGACATGCCGGGCATCTTAACAAAGTCACCTCTCCGTTTCGAATGACGGAATTGAACCACGGAGGCACGGAGTGCACGGAGATGAGAGAGGAAGCTAGAATGCCGATCTTGTCTTTCGTCCGTCTCCGTGAACTCCGTGCCTCCGTGGTGAATCATGCTGTTGGGAATCGAAATCGGCGGGACGAAGTTGCAATTGGGCGTCGGCTTGGGCGACGGCAAATTCGTCGTGCCGCCGGAGCCGATCCTCGTCGATCGGATGGCCGGCGCCGAAGGGATTCGCCGCGAGATCGCCAAGCGCGCGTCGAGGTTGATCCAACTGCACAAAGTGACGCGGATCGGCATCGGCTTCGGCGGACCAATCGACGCCGCGCGGGGGCGAACGATCACGAGTCATCAGATCGCCGGCTGGCAGGACTTTCCCATCGTGGAATGGTGTCGCGATGTGCTGCGACTGCCGTGCGCGCTCGGGAACGATGCCGACTTGGCGGCCTTGGCCGAGGCGAAGTTCGGAGCGGGCCGCGGTTGCGATCCGGTCTTCTATGTGACGGTCGGAACCGGCATCGGCGGCGGCTTCGTGCGCGGCGGCAAGTTGTACTCCGGCTTCGGGCCCGCAGCGGCGGAGATCGGACACTTGCGCCCCGGCTTGGAGTGCGTGAACATCGACGACACGGTCGAATCGCTCGCCTCGGGACTCGCGCTCGAGCGCGCGGCCGCGACGTTGGCCGACGATCCGATCTTCCAGGGTCACGATCGGTTGACGGCCCATGAGTTGGCCGAGGCGGCGAGCCAAGGTCATGAGAAATCCCAAGCGATTCTGCAACGCGCTTTCGACGCCCTCGGTTGGTCGATCGCGCAGGTCGTGACGTTGCTGGCTCCGCAGATCGTGGTCGTCGGCGGCGGCGTGGCAAAGATGACGGCCGTGCCGTTCTACGATGAGCTTCGCGCGGCCATCGAGCGTTACGTCTTCCCACCGCTTCGCGGCACCTACGACCTACGCCCACCGGCCCTCGGCGAAGCGATGGTCGTGCACGGCGCGCTCGCGCTGGCCGGCGACGTGATCTAGCGTCGTGCGGCCAGCACTTCCGGCAGCGGATAGTCAATGATCGCCGTTTCGGAGCCTTCGACTTCGCGCAAACGTTGGAGTCCGCGATTCACGAGCGTTTCGCGGGCGCGCACGTATTGCGGATCGAGCAGGCGTTTGTCGAACGTTCCCTCGACGACGACCGGCGGTTGAAAGCTGTCGTCGGTGATGAACTGCGCGAGGACCGGATTGCAGCGGACGTGCCGCTCGCGCGTCGTGTGCAAGACCTCGGGATCGAGTTCGCCGATGACGTAACGGAGATAGAGATCGCTGTCGGTGATCGCTTCGACATCGCCGCCGCAGACTTCGCAGAGATAACCTTCTTCGCACTTGGCCATGGGTTTACTTGCGCGTAATCGCGAGGACTTCGTCGAACGCGACGCCGTTCGTGGCGACGGCGTTGCCCGAGTGGATCGTGGCCGTACCTTGCCAATCGGTGAAAGTGCCGCCCGCTTCCTCGATCACCGGCTGCAAAGCCGCGCAGTCCCAAACGTGCATCATCGGATCGACCATCACTTCGGCCCGACCGATGGCGAGCAGTAAGTAGCCGTAGGCATCTCCCCAGGTGCGGGCCAGCCGTGCCGCCTGTTGTATCTTCTCGTATGCATCAGCCCGACCGATGGTGTGGAAGTTTTTCACTTCCGAAGTGAGGAACAGTCCGCCGCTCAGCGGCTTCATCGAAACCTGCGCGCGGCGCGGGGCCGACGTGCCGCGGACATACCACGCTCCGCCGCCGACCGCAGCATAGACCGTTTCGTTTAGACCGGGGATATGAATCACGCCGACGACCGAACGGCCCTCGAACTCGACGCCGATCAGCGTGCCGTAGAGCGGGACCCCGTGGATGAAACTCTTCGTACCGTCGATCGGGTCCAAGATCCAGCGATAGCCCGACGTGCCGGGCTGCTCGGCGAATTCTTCCCCCAAGATGCCGTCGGTCGGGAACGCGGCGGCGATCTGCTTTCGCAGCAGCTGCTCAGCCTCGCGATCGGCGACGGTCACCGGCGAGTCGTCCGACTTGATCTCGACGTTCAGGTCATCGCGCTGAAAGTAGCGGAGCGTCAGATCGCCGGCCGCACGGGCTGCGGCGACGGCGAGTTCCAAACGGGCGGCCAGCTCGGGACGGACGGACGGGGCGGCGGCAGACATGAACGCTCTCGCAGGCGACGTAGAGACTAGAAGTGCGAGCAGTCTACGTCGGCACCCGGCGCGGCGACAACCGCCGGAATTGGCCGGCCGCCGCAATGCGTTCGCCGTCACTTCGAAGACAGTGCCGCGGCCGAGCCTTACTTGACCGGCAACAAATCGGCGAGCTTCACTTCGCTAAGGCTGCGGCGCGCTTGCTCGGATACTTTTTGAAGCACGGCCAG
>CAMCTH010000559.1 GCA_945877965.1 Planctomicrobium piriforme
CCAGAGTTCGCGTTCCATGGCTGAGCTCCTAAAAAACGGGTTCCACACACACCCGTTCAGCCTGAACGCGAACTCCTTCTTTTGCCAGTGCCCCAAGTCTTTTCAACGAATGCTAGCTGGTGAATAACGTTGCTCAAGGGGAGAAGGGAATTAAATTGCTGCGACTTGCGTGGCGACAGCGCTTCTGTTGTCCCGACACGAAGACGAAAGTTTGACGTTAAGTACCGCGCGATCTACGTTACATGCGTCGCTTCCCTGTCGTAAATGGAAGGGCGTCATGGAATTCGTTTATGTTGCGATCGGCATCGGCGTGCTACTCCTGACGATCCGCTCGGTATTTTCGAACCCGCTCGCTCGGAACAGTTCGTATACCGACGCCGACGGCGTGCCGGGTTATCCACCGACCGATTACAACTACCGGGATTCGTCATCCCATGATTCTCATGGCAGCGATGCCGCCGACGGTTGCGGCAGTGACGGCGGTTTCGAGGGTGGATCGGACGGAGGCGGCTGCGACGGTGGTGGAGGAGACGGCGGCGGCGACTAGTCGTTGTCTTTCCGAGCCGCGCACGTTAGTAAGCGGTTGTCTGCTATCTTCAAGCCTGCTCGTCCATAAAATCCGGTTGGCAACCTCCCCTCGTTTTGTTAGCGTCAGCCGCAGCATTTCAGCTCAAAACCCCACAATTCTTGAGGTCCCGACCCCGCCCGAAAATCTGCGAAAAGAACTCTTGCTCCGAATGGTGTACGCCGATACAGTATTCAGGTGTTCACATTAGCTAACACTTGGCCTTCCGGCCGAGACGAGCCGACTCGAATGTGGCTCGCAAGTCATTAATTCAGAAAGGGTTACGATCATGATTACTGCGGTGAAGTCGGATCGACGTATGGCGAAAAAAGATGGTGCTTCCGCGAAGTCGAAGGCGGCCAAACCGGCCGATCGCATGGAAGCTCTGCTCGGCGAAAATCCGGCTCTCCGCAACACGCTGGCCCAGATCGACAAGGAGTTCGGCGAAGGGACGATCATGCCCCTCGGGGCCGACAGCCAACTCAAAGTCGAAGGCATCTCGACCGGCAGCCTCTCGGTCGACATCGCGCTCGGCGGCTTCGGCCTGCCCCGCGGTCGAATCATCGAAATCTTCGGCCCTGAATCCAGCGGTAAGACGACGTTGGCCCTGCATGTGATCGCCCGGGCTCAGCAAACCGGCGGCATTGCGGCCTTCATCGACGCGGAACACGCCCTCGACCCCAGCTGGGCCAAAAAGCTCGGCGTCGAGCTCGAATCGCTGCTCGTCAGCCAACCCTCCAGCGGCGAAGAGGCGATGAACATCGCCGAAATGCTGGTCAAAAGTAACGCCGTCGACGTGATCGTGATCGACTCCGTGGCCGCCTTGGTCCCGAAGAAGGAACTCGACGGCGAAATCGGCGACTCATTCGTCGGCCTGCAAGCCCGGCTGATGAGCCAGGCGATGCGGAAGCTGACCGGCGTCATCTCCAAGAGCAAGACGGTCGTCATCTTCATCAACCAGATCCGCGAGAAGATCGGCGTCATGTTCGGCAGCCCGGAAACGACCCCCGGCGGTCGGGCCCTGAAGTTCTACTGCTCGTGCCGGATCGACATCCGCCGCATCGGGCAGTTGAAGGAAGGCGAAGTCGTCGTCGGCCAGCGGGTCCGCGCCAAGATCGTGAAAAACAAGGTTGCCCCGCCGTTCAAGGTCGCCGAGTTTGATATGATGCATAACTGCGGGATTTGCTACGAGGGAGATGTTCTCGACATCGCTCTGGCGCAGAAATTCCTCGTCCGTTCCGGAGCTTGGTTCCGCTACGGCAACGAGCAGTTGGCCCAGGGTCGCGAGAAGATGAAGACCTACCTCAAGGAACATCCGGAACTGACGGAAGAGCTGCGACAAAAGATCCTCGCAGCCGGCCCGGCCAGCTTAGCAGCGGTCGGCGGCAGCGGCGGAGGAGACGGCGAAACCGAAGCGGCCGGCGGCGACGAATAGTCGACCGCCGTCGACCCGAACGTTTCCCACTCTCGTTCGTTGCAGCTCTGCTCGTCACGCCGTCGCTCGCTTGCGGTTTCGCAGGGAGCAGCCCGCGACGCGAGAGTCAACGAAACGAAGAGGGGAACGTATGCGACGACCACGGCAATCTGCCCCGCTAGGCGGCCTTCGGCCGATGACGATCCGTTGCTCGCCGGCAACGTCGACCGCCATCGGCCGATTGTTTTTGGTACTCACGCTCGGTTGCGGAGCTGCGCTGTCGGTGCATTCCGCCGTCGCGCAAGAGGCGTCGGGCCTGCAAGCCGCGGTCGCGCTCGAAGAGGTGTTGGTCAAGGCGATCGAGCGCTCCGAAGACTCGGTCGTCAGCATCGCCCGATTTCATCCCGACGAAGTCGCGCTCCGCGAGTTCCGTCCCGAGCCGATCATGCGGCCCGGCTTCCCGATGACCGAGCCGACGCCGGCTGCTCCGACGAATCCCGACTTCGTACCGAACGATTTCGCGACGGGCGTGATCATCGGCCTCGATGAGAACACCAAAGCGGGCCTGATCGTCACCACCTATCACGCCGTCGACGGCCCCGGCGAAATCTGGGTCACGACGACGGCCAAGCGTCCAATGCGAGCCGAGATTCGCGGGGCCGATCCGCGGAGCGATCTGGCCGTGCTGCGCGTGACCGACAACGCGTCGGGCGTCGAGTTCAAGCCGATCACGATGGCCGACGACGCGGCGATCGGCAAACTCAAGAAGGGGCAGATCGTCATCGCCCTCGGCAACCCGTACGCCATTGCCCGCGACGGCCAGGCGAGCGCCAGTTGGGGCATCATCGCGAACCTCTCTCGCAAGTCGGCTCCCAATGCGCCGAACGGAGCGGTCGAGAACCCGGGCGATCGCAAAACGACGCTGCATCATTTCGGTACGCTGATCCAGACCGACGCGAAGCTGAACCTCGGCACGAGCGGCGGCGCGCTGCTCAATCTCAAAGGCGAAATGATCGGCCTGACGACGTCGCAAGCCGCCGTCGCCGGCTTCGAGCAATCGGCCGGTTACGCCGTGCCGGTCGATGAAGTGTTTCAACGCGTGATCGACACGTTGAAGCTCGGGAAAGAAGTCGATTACGGTCTGCTCGGCGTCTCGCTCCGTCCGTTGGCCGGCAGCGAACTCGCGAAGGGACTGCAAGGGGTCCGCGTCGAAGGGGTGCTGAACGGTTCGCCTGCCGAACGGGCCGGCGTTTTCCCCGGCGACCTGATCACGCAAGTCGCCGGCGCCGACATCTTCGACGTCGACGGCCTGATGCTGTTGGTCGGACGTCAACCGGCCGCCGCGCGGACGAACGTGACGATCGAACGCGACGGTCGCAAATTCAACAAGCCGGTGACGCTGGCCAAGTTTGAAGTCCGCGGCAAGAAAATCATCACGGCCCCCGATCTCGGCTGGCGCGGCATGAAGGTCGACTTCCCGTCGGCCCATCGCGAGCTGGACCCGCAGTTCTACATGGGGCTGCAACTGGTCGACCCGGCGGTGCTGGTCGTCGAAGTCGCACAAGACTCGCCGGCCTGGCAGGCCGGCCTCCGTCGCGGCATGCTGGTGACGCATGTGAAGAACACGCCGGTCGAGAACCCTGCCGAGTTCTACAAACAGGCCGCCGCCCAGCAGGGCGAGGTCGAACTCCGCATCGGCGCGATCCCGGGCCAACCGCCGGTGGTGAAAGTGGCGGCGAAGTAGGCTCGCTTTTCGCACCGCAGACGGGCTTTCGTTGCACGTTGCGGTTTCGCCGACCCCTGAACCCGCGAGCCGGAGCGCCTCTCTGGTTCTCTAGCCCCGTTTTTGGCCGGCGGGTATCATGGCAGGCTCGTTTGCGTCCCGTAAAGCGTTGAAGACCGAGGGCTTGCGCCCGCGGCTCGCCGCTCAATGGGATCGATCGCTGAAACGAACTCGCACGCCGACGTGAACTCGCGGGGACGAGCCCCGCGGCTAAATAACTGTCAACTGCCCTCTGTCAACCGTCAACTC